>DATEWO010000431.1:0-10718 GCA_035257925.1 Propionibacteriaceae bacterium
TGGCTGGCCACCGCCACAATCGAGCGGCGCGACCGCGACGACGGTTGGCTGGCGGTCTTCTTTGAGTTCTGGGCGCACGTGCTACGTCATCCCGAGCTCCGCGACCGCTTCGCCGCCATCCACGCGCGCATCCTGGAGGCCTTGGCGGATGCGGTGCGGCAGCTGGCCGAGGACCGCAGCCTTGCCCTCTCCACTGACATGACAGCTATCCAGGTGGCGCTGGCCTGGAACGCGATGGAGGTCGGGCTGGGTCTGGAGCGGCTTACCCAGTCCCGCGCCGTTGACGCGGTGCTTGCTCGGCGCATGGGCCGGCTGCTGCTGGATGCGGTCTTGGATGGGGAACAACCGTCGGCCAGCAACGACGCCGCACAACAGGATCGGAGTACCCGATGAACATCACTCAGATTCGTTATCAGCGGCGACATGTGGCCGACATGGCAGCCGCCCTGCGGCTGGCGCGCGTCCAGATGAGCCTCGAGCAGGGGCCTCGCGCGGAACTCGCTCGCCACCAGCAGCAGCGCCTGGAGGTGGTCGTACGCCACGCCGCCACCCACTCGCCGTTCTACCGTCGACAGTTCGCCGAGACCGGCACGTTCGGTGACGGCCCGGTCCAGCTGGCGCGCCTGCCCGTGCTCGACAAGTCTCTCCTGATGGATCACTTCGACGAGCTGGTCTGCGACCCTCGCCTGCGACGTGACGAACTGCTGCACTGGGTCGACCGGACGACCCGTGACCAGCTCTACCTGGACCGCTACCGAGTAATGCTGACCAGCGGGTCCTCCGGCCGCCCCGGCCTGTTCGTCTACGACGCCCCCGGCTGGCGGTCGATCATGGCCGGGCTCCTGTGCAGCACCACCTGGGATGGCCTGCGGCCCACCCTGCCACGCCAGCGGATGGCATTCGTCGGCGCCGCCAGCCCCTCCCACATCAGTCGCCAGGCAGCCAGCATGGCGAGCGGCTTACACCGCGTCCTAGCCTTACCCGTCACGCTGCCGCTCCCTCGACTGGTGGAGGCGCTCAACCAGTTCCAACCCACCTATCTCCAGGCTTACCCATCCGCGGCCATGTGGCTGGTCGACGAGCAGTACGCCGGCCGGCTACGGGTGTCGCCACGGATCCTGGTCACTTCCGCGGAGTTGCGCACCCCCGAGATGACCCGCCGGCTGCAGGAAGCGTTCGAGGTGCACCCCTGCGACAAGTACGGCACCACCGAGGGTCTGTTCGGATCGGAGTGCGAGCACCACCAGGGCATCCACCTCTTCGAGGGCACCACCCTCGTTGAGAACGTCGACGAGGACGGGCAACCGGTGCCGCGTGGCCAGCCCGGCGCCCGGCTACTGGTCACCAACCTGTACAACCTGGTGCAGCCGGTGCTCCGACTGGAGGTGACCGACGTGGTCACCCTCGACCCCGACCCCTGCCCCTGCGGGCGCATTCTCGCCCGGATCAACACCATCTACGGCCGCAGCGACGACGTCCTGTCCCTCTGCGCCCGCGACGGCGGTCAGGTCGCCGTCCACCCCCTACATTTCGAGCTGCTCACCCGCGACCCCCTGGTCCGCGAATTCCAGGTGATCCAAGACGGCCCGCTCTTGCGCGTACTCGTCGTTCCCCGGCATCCATCCAGCCCAACTGCGGCAGGCAGCGACGACGGACTCGAGACGCGTCTCAGCCACGCCATCGCCCAGCAACTCCTCGGACTGGGCGTCCACGACCCACAGGTCACGGTCGAGCGCCGTAGCGAGCTAGCCCGCACGGCAGGCGGCAAGCTCAAGCTCGTGATCGCCGACCCCGCTTTCCGGCCGGTCCGCACGACCACCGGCTAACCGCCCAGCCCACCACGGGATTAGCTCTAACCAGCCCAGACACCCATTCGGCCTACTGACCAGCAGATTCGCGGTTCAGCACATCGTCTGGTCGCCGCCTGCATCGCCTGGTCGGCGCTGACTAAGAGTGCTGATGTAGCCGCTGTGGCGTAACCTCCTCGAGCTCAATCTGTAGATATCTCACTACGGTCGCTGGCCTCCCGGAGCGCGGCGTAGGAGGCCACCAGTGCCAACCGCTCCTTGGCGAGCGTCGGGTCGTCCAGGTGGCATCCCGCAGCGACCCAGGCGTCGGAGAGGGCCATGGCCTGTACCCTCAGCTCGGCCGCGCGGCGCACCTCGGCCGGATCTGCCTGGTAGACGTAGCAATAGAAGCGGACCATGGCGGCGATCAGGTCATCCTCACCGACCTGAGGATCATGCTGTTGCGCCCGGTGGGTCTGCCACCAGGCCACCTCCAGCTCGGCGGCGAGCCGCGGATCGACGCGAAGCCGGCTCGCCCGGTTGGCCATTCGGAAGAAGCGGCTCATGTGCCGCCGGGCAGCTTCGGGATCATTGTCTGGCAATGGCGCCCAGGCCTGGCTTCCACGCAGGACGTGCCAAGCCGCCTTCAGATTTCCAAGTGGTCCCAGTCCAAAGCCATGTCGCACCATGCCCAGCAGTCCGGCCATCATTCGCGGCCAGTCCCGGCGGTAGTACCCGACCCACGCCTCACACTCACTGCGTCCAACCAGGACAGGATCGAAGGCGAACCGCTGCCCTTGCCATCGCATAGTCCGATCCTTCCGCACCGAACGGTTGTCACGGAAGACTGGCAACCATGCATGATGGCACCACCAGCCAACCAACATCGACCCTCGGCGAAGTCGTCGACAAGCTCCAACAACGGATCGACGCGCTGCCATCTGATCAGGTGCACCGCCGTACCTTCATCACGACTTATCAGCGCACCACGCAGGCAGTTGCAGAGGCAGTCGGTGCCGCCTTCTTCGAGGATCCTGACTGGGTAGTGCAGTGGGATGTCGCTTTCGCGGATCTGTTCATCGTGGCGCATGACGCTGATCAGATGGGCGACCACGTGCCGCGACCGTGGCGGCTGGCGTTCCGGGACGATCCGACGCTGCCGACCATCGTCCACTTGCTCTTGGGCATGAACGCTCACATCAACTACGACCTGCCACCAGCGACCCTAGCGGTGATCACCGATCATGACTTCGAAGATCCGGTGCTGATCGCCCGACGGCGTCGTGATCATGAACGCATCGATCGGATTCTGGCGGCACGGGTGGCGGCGGAGGATCACGCGCTTGGCGGCGCGCGCAGCCTGCTGGATCGTGTTCTTACGCCGGCGAATCGGCTAAGCTCGCGGCGTTTCCTCCGGGAGGCTCGAGGAAAGGTTTGGCTGAACGTTGCCGAGCTGCAGCGGGCCCGACTGGAAGGAGAAAGTGCCTACCAGGTTCGGCTAGCTGAGCTTGAGCTGCTCGCCGCCGCCAAGATCGCCGACTTGCTGAGACCCGGTCAAGTGCTGCTCCGACTGGCAATGACAGGGTTCGGGATCACGCTACCGCCGCCGTAGTCTCGCGGGAATTCAGTGCCGCGTCGGCAGTAGTGTCCTACCCAGCGAGCGCAACCCAGGTCTGCCCGGGCTTGAGGGGGATCGGATTGCCAGACTTGTCGCTGAAGCGAAGCGACGCAGCGGCCTTGGCCCGTTCCCAGCGGCCTTCGATCTTCTTACCGTCCCGGTAGATCGTCACTGCACCGGTACCGACCGTGTCGGATAGAACCGATGGCGCACCCTGAACATCACGATTGCCGTCTGGATGGTTGCGTACCTTCATGATCACGACGTTGTCGGCCTTGGTGATCGCGCCACTGTCGCCGTCGGCATACCGAGATCCGTTCCAGCGCACCGTGTACCGACTCGAGGTGTATCCGAAGTCGAAGGTGTCGTGCCCGACGCGTACCTTGACCGTTTCTACCGTGGCACCTCGCGGTGCAGCGTCGTTGAAGGTCCAGCCTATGGATTTGGCCTCGGCAAGCCTCCTCGACTTCGCGATCTTGTCCAGGTTGACAAAAACATTGTGCGGCGCGACCCGTCGAGTGTCGCGAGTGGAGCGTGGGATTGGCACGATCGAGGCATTGTTGATCTTGCGCTGAACCGAGGAGTTGGCTCCGGAATAAACCAGCCCAGGTTTGCCGAACATGGGCAGCAGCTGTGCGTCGGTGCTCCGGGCACTGCGGATCGGTCCGAGACGCTTGGGGAACCTGGAGTGGTAGACCGCGATGAGTCGTGTCTGAGCACCCTCGACCTCTTGAATGAAGGTGATGTCAGCCTGGCTCAAGCCCACTTGGGGTCTGGCCGCCGCGATGTTCTCCACCTTGGCGGCGATCACCTCATGGTCGCTGACCGCGCCGCCGGTGAGAGGGTCAGTGAGCTTCTGTGGTGGCTTGGTTGCCGGGTCCGAGGGCACCGGCGTTGGCACCGAATCGACAGCTCGGCCAGCTCTTGTTGCAGCCTCAGTTGGAGGAGAACTGGTCGTTTGGGGACCGGCGTCCGAGCCGCTGATCACAGCCCCGAGGCCGATGCCGGCAGTGATGATGGCAGCCGCGGCAACCATAGCGAGCGCCAGGCCTGAACGGCTCATCAACGAGTGAGCATGATCAGTGCCTCGGTGCTCTCGCAGAATGACAAATTCAGGTTGCTATCGCGATACCGCTAGGCGCCTGGCCGTCCGTGGCACATCTTGAACTTCTTTCCCGAGCCGCACGGACATGGCGCGTTGCGACCGACATTCGCGTAGGGGTTGTCGGCCTTGCTCGCCGTCTTGCCGGTCGTCCTCACTGAACCATCTTCGGCCGGAGCAGAATAGCTGAGCGGGGTGCCCGACGGGGTCTGGCCGGCGAGGCCCTTGGCTTTCACCCTCGGCGGGCCCGCAACTGGTTCCTCCACCACAATGTCGGGTTCGGACTCCTCGTCATCGACTGAGTGCACCGCGACACCGGGGCTGTCCGGGTCCGGTCCAGACTCCACCAGTTGTCGACCGGCTCCGTCGTGACCGTTCCGCCTGCCGGCATCGGTCCGGCTGGTTTCGATCTGGGCCCCTCCGATCTGAATCGCCTGGCCATCGGAGTCGGTGACGACGCCGACGGCAGGGCCATCCTGAACCTCCACCTCAAGGTGGAAGACATAGCCAACAACCTCCTCCATGAAGGCTTCCATCATGAGGTTGAACATGTCGCCGCCCTCCCGCTGGTATTCCACCAGCGGATCGCGCTGCGCCATGGCCCGCAGGCCGATACCCTCGCGGAGGTAATCCATCTCGTAGAGATGCTCCCGCCACTTACGGTCCAGAACAGTCAGCAGCACGCGGCGTTCGAGCTCGCGCATGACCTCTTCACCGAGACTCTGCTCCCGCCTGTCGTAGGCGGCCTGGGCGTCAGCCTTGAAGTCCTCGATCAGCATCTCCCGGTCGAGGTCCTCGCGCTCCTCGTATTCAGCACGTACCAGCGACACCGGATAGAGCGTGTTCATGTTGCTCCAAAGCTGCTCCAGGTCCCAGTCCTCGGCAAATCCCTCAGTCGCTCCGATGACGTATTGCTCGACCACTGTGTCGACGGTGGCCCGCAGTCGCGGCTCGACGTCGGCGCCTTCCAACACCTTGCGGCGGTCGCTGTAGACCGCATGGCGCTGCCGGTTCATCACGTCGTCGTATTTGAGAAGGTTCTTGCGGATTTCAAAGTTCTGCGCTTCGACCTGGCTCTGCGCGCTGGCGATCGAGGCTGTCACGCGCTTGTTCTCGATGGGCACGTCGTCTGGCATCTTGAGGGCCTGCAGCACCCAGTCCACGATGTCGGACTTGAACAGCCGCATCAGGTCATCACCGAGCGACAGGTAGAACCGGCTTTCTCCGGGATCGCCTTGCCGGCCGGAACGGCCGCGGAGCTGGTTGTCGATGCGGCGTGACTCGTGACGTTCGGATCCGACGACGTAGAGGCCACCAAGATCGACGACCTCGTCGTGCCCGGCCTGAGTTTCCTTCTCGAACTCCCTCAGCAGCTCGGGGTAACGCTTCTCGTATTCCTCAGAGCTCTCCAGCGCGTCGATGCCGGAGTCGTGCAGCTTCTTGTCCGCGAGGAACTCGGCGTTTCCACCCAAGATGATGTCTGTGCCGCGGCCGGCCATGTTGGTGGCTACCGTGACCGCACTCTTGGCACCCGCCATGGCAATGATGGCCGCTTCACGCTCATGCTGCTTGGCATTGAGCACCTCATGCTTGACTCCGGCACGCTTCAGCATTCCGGACAAGATCTCGGATTTGGCCACGGACGCAGTGCCGATGAGTACCGGCTGACCCTTCTCGTGCCGCTCGGCCACGTCGGACACGATGGCCTCGAACTTAGCCTCTTCGGTGCGGTAGATCAGGTCCCGCTGGTCGCCCCGGATCATCGGCATGTTGGTCGGGATCGGCACGACGCCGAGGCCGTAGATCTTCTGGAACTCGCTGGCCTCGGTGAGCGCCGTTCCGGTCATACCGGCGAGCTTGTCGTACATGCGGAAGTAGTTCTGCAAGCTGATCGTGGCGAGAGTTTGGTATTCGTCGCGGATCTGGACGCCTTCTTTGGCCTCAATGGCTTGGTGCAGGCCCTCGTTGTAGCGGCGTCCGATCAAGGTACGTCCGGTGTGCTCGTCGACGATGAGCACTTCGCCGTCGATCACCACGTAGTCGCGGTCCAGCTTGAACAGTTCCTTGGCCTTGATGGCGTTGTTCAGGTACGAGATCAGCGGCGTGTTCGCCGACTCGTACAGATTGTGGATGCCCAGCCAATCCTCCACGACATCGATCCCGCCCTCATTGATGGCGACGGTCCGTTTCTTCTCGTCGACCTCGTAATGCTGGTCGCGACGCAGTCGGTTCACCAGCTTGGCAAATTCGGGATACCACTTGCCGCTGTCCTCAGCCGGACCGGAAATGATCAGGGGCGTACGCGCTTCGTCGATCAAGATCGAGTCGACCTCGTCGACGATGGCGTAGTGGTGCCCGCGCTGGACGCAGTCTTCGAGGCTGAGCGCCATGTTGTCGCGCAGATAGTCGAAGCCAAACTCGTTATTGGTGCCATAGGTGATGTCCGCGTGGTATGCCCTGCGGCGCTCGGCAGGATCCATCTGGGACAGGATGGCGCCGACCTCCACGCCCAGGAAGTGGTGGATTCGCCCCATCCACTCTGAGTCGCGCTTGGCCAGGTAGTCGTTGACGGTGACGATATGGACGCCGCGCCCGGTCAAGGCGTTGAGATAGGACGGCATGGTTGCCACCAGCGTCTTGCCCTCACCGGTCTTCATCTCAGCGATGTTGCCCATGTGCAGTGCCGCGCCACCCATGACCTGGACGTCGAAGTGTCGCTTGTCCAGCACCCGATGGCTGGCCTCGCGTACGGTCGCGAACGCCTCAGGCAGCAGCGCCTCGAGCGTCTCACCCTTTTCGTAGCGCGCCCGGAACTCACCGGTCTGACCGCGCAACTCCTCGTCGCTCATCGCAACGAAGTCATCCTCTATCGCGTTCACCTGTTTGGCGATATTGCTGAGCTGCTTGAGAAGTTTGCCCTCGCCTACGCGTAGCAATCTATCCATCAAAGCCACGGAAACTGGCTCCCTTACGTTGTCATCACTTACCTGCACGGTCAGTGGCGCCGAGTTGTTCCCTCATGCCACCCGGCTCAGCGCCAGACTTCATCCATCGTAGAAGTGCCGCAGCAGCGCCACCTATCGTAAGCCCGCGCACGAGTGGCAACACTCGCCGCAAGGGTCGCGAGTCCCTAGGCGGCGGTGAGCGCAGCTGCCAGGTCCCCCCGCGGCAGGATCTCCACAGCTTGCAGACCAAGCCACTCGGCCATGATCTTGAGCTCCGATGAGAGCTCAGTCGCCACCTGATACGGGTCGCGATCAGCCTCAATCCAGGCGGCGTTGACCCGCAGCACGCCACGCGTGCGATCCGCCTTGAGATCAACCCGAGCCACGAACTGATCGCCGAGCAGGAACGGATAGACGTAGTAGCCGTGGACCCGCTTCGGTTCGGGCACGTAGATCTCAATGCGATAGACAAAGTCGAACAGGCGCTCCAGCCGCGCCCGCTCGAAGATCATCGAATCAAAGGGACTCAGCAGTGCGCGGGCGGCGATCCGACGAGGCACTCGAGCCTGATGCCACAAATACCAGGGCCGGCTCCCTGATCCCTGGACGGCCACCGGGATGAGCTCGCCACTCTCGACCAATGACGTGATCGCGTGGCGCGTCATTGCCACGCGCGTCCGGAAATAGTCGCGTAAGCAGGACTCACTTGCTATCCCGAGTGCTCGTGCGGCGCGGCGCACCAGCCCGGTGACGGATTCCTGTGGTGTCGGAGTCGGCATCGCGAGCACCGAGGTGGGAATGACCCGCTCAGGGAGGTCATAGACCCTCTCGAACTGGGAGTTGCGATAGGCCGACGCCACTTCACCGACATAGAACAGCCACTCCAACACAGTCTTGACCCGGGACCAGTTCCAACCCCAGTTGCTGCGGTCACGCTCCTCGACGACCTCCAGATCTCTAGAGCTGATCGGTCCGCGTGCGGCGACCTCCTCCCGGACGAACCGAACCAGATCGGGGTTCTCGCGCGCCACGCGCTCCACTCCAGTCCAGACGTCACGGAACCCCGGCTGCATCCGAAACCGGAGCTGGGGCTGCAGGGAGACGTCGATGAGACTGGCCGCGTGGCCCCAGTACTCAAAGAGCCGACGCGGGGCTCGGTAGGCGGCCCGCTCCAGCAGCGCCGGATCGTACGGTCCAAGCCTGGAAAACAGCGGCATGAACTGCGCCCGGGTGACCACATTGATGGAGTCGATCTGAAACTGCGCCAACCGACTCGTCACCGCCTGCACATCCCGCATCGTGAGCGCCCGCTCGCGCCTCGGCACCCCAAAGCCCTGCGCAGCCAGCGCGATCCGCCGCGCCTCAGCCTTGCTGAGCGTCTCCCGTCGCACCAGGCAGACGCTACCGGCGCCCGCTGACACTGGGAGGTGTACCGGCAGGCGTAGCAAACCTATGCCTGAAGCCCTGCGAACTGAGACTGTTGATGACCTACGGAGCCCGGCCGCCCTCGCTGACGCCGGGAGGCGTCCGGGCGCGCGTAGCAAACCTAAGATGCCTGAAACCCAGCCATGCAGCGACGCCCGCCGACACGTACAGAATCAGGCACACGTTTGCCTAGCGCGCGCGGACGTCTCCCGGCGTCAGCGGCCCGAGGCCGAAGCAGCGTTGGTCAGTCAGGAGACCATGGCGTAGGCCGTGTCGAGGCGGATCACGCCATAGTCGTAGGCCTTGCGGCGATACACCACACTCGGCGCCATGTACTCAGAGTCGATGTAGAGATAGAAGTCATGGCCCACGAGCTCCATCTCTAGCAGTGCCTGATCCAAGCTCATCGGCACTGCCGGGTGGAACTTCTCGCGCACCACCATAGGCCCGTCGCCATGAACTTCGATCCCAGCGATCCTGCGCACCGATGACCCGTTTGTCTCCGGTGTACCGTTCTCGATCAGCGGCAGTTCAGCAGCCGCGTCGTGTAACGAGCGGGGCGAGTGCTGGCCACGATGGACCCGCTTACGGTCAGCTGCCTTGCGTAGCTGCGCCATCAGTTTGTCCAACGCCATATCGAAGGCGGCAAGCTTGTCTTCGGCCGCCGCCTCCGCCCGTATCACTGGGCCTTTGGTGCGGAGTGTGATCTCGACTCGGCTCGCCTGGTCGTGTTGTCGCCTGTTCCGCTCTGCTGATACCTCGACTTCGACGCGAATAGCCCGGTCGTTGAGCTTGGAAAGTCGAGTGATCTTCTCCTCCACGTAGGAGCGGAACTCATCCGACAGATTGCAATGTCGGGACTTGACGACAACATCCATGTTTACCTCCATTGAGGTGTTGGTAGTCCGAACGGCACGATCAGGCGAGCATGCGCCCGGCGTTCGGTGGCGACTGTGGGTCGCGCTGTGGAGACAGTCCAGAAATGACAAAGGCACTCGGCGCACCCTGGATCCGGCCTAACCAAAAATCCCCCTGGTGCGCAAGCGCCATAGAAAAGACGCTAATCCTTGCCATCCGGTATTTCTACCGGTTCCTTCCGATCCTCACTGAGTTCTCAGTCCGCGGACAGCGGGCTAGGGGAACTGCCCGAAGTCGCCGCTGTGAGGAGAGCTTTGAGGCTTTACCCGCACCGTGGCCGCCACCGTTGCCGCGCCGAGCACGGGGATTCTGGCCGCCCGAAGCACCCGCGCCGCCTCGGTCAGACTGCTGCCGGTTGTCACGAGGTCATCGACCAGAACCGCCGCACCCGTTGAGATCGGTCTCCGTAGCCGGAAAGCACCCGCCAGGTTCTCCTTGCGCGCTACTGCGCCCAGTCCGGATTGATCGGCGACCCGCCGCCCCTGAGTGAGTGCTGATCGAACAGCCATTGGGTACCGGCTCCTGAGGTGACGCGCCGCAAGTCGGGCCATCGAGGCAGTGGCATCGAAGCCTCTGCGGCGTACCGCTCGCGCTGCTGAAGGGATGGGGACCAAGACGATCTTGCTGATACGTCCGGTGTACGGCTCGCTGGCCAACAATCCATGCACGCTCAACGCCAGCCGCTCAGCGAGGAAACCGGTCAGCGCCAACGCCTGCCGCTCTTTGTGCGCGCTGATTAGTCTGCGCAACATCGGGTCGTAGATCGAGGACGTCACCGTGACCGGAAATCCATCGGGGCAGGGAACTGGAGTCGTGAGAAAAGGACGTCGGCTGGCGACCTGCTGACGACAGAGCGGGCAGATCCCCCACCAAGGCTTTCCGCAGCCGTGGCAGCTGGCGCCGAGCAACAGGTCACCCGCTGC
>DATEWO010000432.1:0-2175 GCA_035257925.1 Propionibacteriaceae bacterium
TCGCCGACAGCGACCTTGTGCTGGCGGCCGCCACTCCGCACGATCGCGTACACGCCGGACCTGCTCTCTCTTGTCTCTGATTGGGTGGTGTGCAATACAAAGATTTGTGGGCACACGCAAGGCGCCCGCCGAAGCGTGCGCACCGAGGATCTAGGGTACGCGGCCGCTCCCAACAGGGTCAAACCGCCGCGTTGACTCATCGAAGATGCCCGGGTAGAGCGATTCGTTGCCTCATCTCAAGATGCCCGTGGGCAGCCTTCGGGGGTGGAGTTCACGTTGGCGGTGCGCAGGCAGGTCACGGAGCGGCTGGTGGCCAGGTATCACAAGGCCACACGGGCTGAGAAGTCGGCGATCTTGAACGAGTTGGCCGATCTTAACGGCTGGCATCGAGATCATGCTCGCAAGGCGTTGCGGCTGGCTGCGGCGGGTCCGCGGCCGCGGCGGGCGCCGCGGACCCCGATCCTGAGGTATGGGCCGGAGGTGATCGAGGCTTTACGGGTGTGCTGGGCGACGTTGGATGGAGCGTCGGGGAAGCGGCTCGCACCGGCGCTTCCTCAGCTGGTCTGGTCGCTGCGGCACCACGGTGAGCTCGACATCGACGACGGGCTCGCCGAGCTGCTGTCAGGCATGTCAGCGGCCACCATCGACCGGCGACTTGCCGGAGACCGGGCATCGCTGCAGCTGAAGGGCCGCTGTCATACCAAGCCCGGATCATTGCTGAAGTCTCAGATTCCGATGCGAACCTGGGCCGATTGGGATCAGGCCCGGCCCGGGTTCGTTGAGGTCGACCTGGTCGGCCACGAGGGCGGGGACAACAACGGCGACTTCGCCTCCTCCTTGACCGTCACCGACATTGCCACCGGTTGGACCGAGGTCCGCAGCGTGCGGAACAAGGCCGCCCGGCATGTGTTCTGCGCCCTGCTGGAGATCCAGGCCGCCTTGCCGTTCCCGCTGCTGGGCATCGATTCCGACAATGGCAGCGAGTTCATCAACGACCATCTGCTGCGCTGGTGTGTCGCCCAGCAGATCACCTTCACCCGGTCCCGGCCGGCGAACAAGAACGACGGCTGCCATGTGGAACAAAAGAACTGGGACATTGCCCGCCGCACTGTTGGCTACTGGCGCTATGACACCCCAAGCGAGGTGGCGCTGCTCAATCAAATCTGGGCGGCCCTGTCGCCGTTGATCAACCTGTTCACCCCGCAGCAAAAGCTGCAGACCAAAACACGCATCGGGGCCAAGCTCACCAAGACCTATGACACCGGTCAAACCCCCTACCAGCGGATCCTGGCCCACCCTGAGGCACTCGACGACATCGACGCCCGCCGCCTTGCCGCGCAGCTCGAGGCCACCAACCCAGCCGCTGCCCGCCGCCAGGTCGGTCAGCTCTGCGCCACTCTGCTGGCGCGAGTCCGCCGCAAAACCGTCACCGCACGAGCCCAAACCGCCCACGTCTACCGATCCAGAACCAAGATCAACAAGGCGCCGGTCAAGCGGGCATCTCTGGATGAGTCAACGAATCAAGCCAGCCGGGCATCTTGACATGAGTCAACAGGACCGTGTTGCCCTCGGATGGCTTGCCCTGAAAGGAGGAGGAATCGTGCCCGCTATTCCGGCCACTCTGAACATCTCGATGGACGGAGTGATCCAGGCTCCCCGTCGACCAGACGAAGACACCCGCGGCGGCTTCGATCGTGGCGGATGGGCGATGCCCTACAACGACGAGGTCATGGCTCAGCGGATGGGCGAGGGCATGACCGCCTCTCGAATGGCGATAACGGCTGCGAGCGTCGGCAATGACGCGCTGCCGCAGGGGTAACTCCGGTCCGCAACCTAGGTGAACGTAGTTGCGTCACCCGACATCTGAACTGGAACGCAGGGCGGCGCGAGCGCCCTCGTTGGTGACCCACAAATCAGTGGCCACCGCGAGACAGGTAACGCCGCGTTCTCTGAAACGATCAGCAACCTCAGGGGTTCCGGCGAAGCCACCCACCGTGCGACCGTACGCCGCGCCGACCTGCACGATCCGCGCAAGAGGGCTGGTCTCTGAGTCGTCGTCGAGTAGCGCCTGCACGGTCGTTCCGAGCGAGAGGGACAGGTCGTGTGGTCCGATGAAAAGTTGATCGACTCCATCCACCGCCGCGATTTCATCGGCGCGCATCAGAGCGTTGGCCG
>DATEWO010000433.1:0-6233 GCA_035257925.1 Propionibacteriaceae bacterium
TCGACCTCCTCAGTTGTGGCGGTCGGCTGGATGCCCAGGATCTCGTAGGCATTGAGTCCTCCCAGGTGCGCGAAGTTGTTTGGCATGTCACGAACCGACGACGCGCTCCACTGCCATCCGGTGGCATGTCAGATTCCAATGCGCATTGGCGGCAGTATGACCGACTGGGACCTGCTGGGTGCCGATGGCAGCGGTGACGAAGCGACGCCCCGCCAGGACAAGGATGTACATGTCGAGGCGGTGAGGAGCGCCTTGGTACCAATACTCGCAGCGTCGTACGGGGTCTTTGCCGCTAAAAGGTGCTTGCAGGAGCTCTTGAGCTGCCGGAGGAAGGTTCCCTAGCTGCCCCGCGTCGCTGCGCGACAGGCCGAGATCGCTCCTGGGCTGGGGCAAGGACGCGCCCGCCTGAGGTGCGACCCGCCGGGCCGTAGCGTCGTCCCGGCCCGGTCGGTATTCGACAGGAATCTTCTTGTGCGAGTCAGGTGCGAACTCGTAGCGATTCAGCACGTACACCGGGCGTCCCGTGGAGTCGATCCGCGGTTCAGCGATACAGAGCGCCCGCGTGCCAAGGACGATGGCGCGCGGTCGATTTTCAGCGGAGGAGGGATCGTGCTCGGCGAACCACTCGATCACATCGCCCGCCAGCTCAGCCAATCGATCCCGGATCTTCGCCGACATGGCTTCCCAGCTCTTCTCCCGCGTTGCGGAACCTCCGCCCAGCGGCAGACCGGATCCCTGGTAAGTCGGGGGACGTGGTCCGTCGCGTCGATTTGCCCGAACCGGCTCACCCGCCGGGGGCCGCGGCGTGGGGACAGGGTCGCCAGGCTGCGGAATGAGTCCTCCTGAATGGACACCTTCCTGGCTCATCGCATCTTTCTACTACGCAGGTGACCGGTGCTGCCAGTTTCCACTGACTCTGACCCTTGCCCTGGTCATCGACACACGAGGACAATCGCCGCCATGGCGAGACCATTGAGGTGCCGCGTGCGACTCCACAGGTGGGCGTATCGCGAGAACCCCGATACACATGAGCACTACCAAGTCTGCGTACGTTGTAACGCGTATCGAGACAGAGGGAGCTCAGCCTTTGACGGTAGAGGAGCCTGGGGTCTCGGGGGTTGAACGCGGCAAGACATGTGGCCTGCTGACGCCGACTCCTTGATCGCCTACCAGCAGCAGCTAGCCACTGCGGCTCCGGAGCCGTACACCTTTGACCCGAGCACACCCAGCATCGGTGGCTGCTGGGTGTGCTTTCCGCGTGGGCTTGTCGGTCCCGGTACTGATCATGATCAAGCGTGGTCTGCGGTGGTGATCATGTTTGGTGGCCGGGTGGCTGAGCAGCGGATGATCAGTGGCACCGCGCGAGCGCCCTATGTGCCAGGGTTGATGGCGCTGCGGCTTGGTCCGTTGATCGAGGAGACGGTACAGGCCACATCGAGAATGCCTGACCTGTTGCTACTGGACGCCACCGCACATGATCATCCCCGCAGGGCCGGGCTGGCGCTGCACCTGGGTGCCGAGCTGGACACCCCGACAATCGGAGTGACCCATCGGCCGTTGGTTGCATCTGGCGAATGGCCGAGTGACCACCGAGGTGCCACGAGCCCGCTGCGCATCGACGATTCGGTAGTCGGTTGCTGGCTTCGTACCCAACCAGGGGTCCGGCCCTTGGCGGTGCATCCTGGCTGGCGGATCGACTTAGCCACCGCGGTTGAAGTGGTCACCATGCTTACCCGGCGGCATCGCACACCCGAGCCGTTACGTCGAGCGCGCCAGCTGGCTCGCCGTGCCCGTTCCCAGCAGGGCGCAGCCATCGTCCTCTGACCGATCCCGGATGAGGCTCAGGCCACTACATCGAACGAGTCAGGATGTCGGTGACTTCTGCGTCGGTCAGCTCGATCGGATTTCCTCGCATGCTGCTCGCCTTCTGGGCGGCTGTCACCATTGCCGGAATCTCATCTTCAATGAGCCGGTAGCTGGCCAGCCCAGGGATCGCCAGTGCGGCAGTCAGCTCCTGCAGCCAGGCAATTGCATCCTCGGGGCTTGCGTCAGGCTGGCCGGTGAGCAGAGTTGCGACCTCGGCCATCCGGAGCAGCGCGGGATGTTCCGGGGCTCGCTCTCTCAGCGCGGAGAGGTTGACCTCCATTGCCGCACCCAGGGCAGCAGCGCAAACCGCCCCATGCGGCGCCGACAGCCGGGCGCCCGCGGCGGCCGCAATGCCATGGACCGCGCCCAGCCCGGAATTGGCCAGGCACATGCCGCCGAACAGACTGGCCAACGCGAGGTCTTCGCGTACCGTCGCATCCTCCATCCCCTCCTCGTAGGCCTGGCGCAGTGATCGAGCTGAGCGGCGGATCCCATCCCGGGCCAAGGCATCGCTGAACGGGTTGGCGCGCTGCGACAGGAGTGGCTCGATGAGTTGGGAAAGCGCATCCATGCCGCTGGCCGCGGTGGTGGCACTAGGCAGGCCGACTAGCAGGTCAGGATCGATTACAGCCACTCTCGGCAAC
This sequence comes from Propionibacteriaceae bacterium, assembly GCA_035257925.1. Taxonomy (GTDB): domain Bacteria; phylum Actinomycetota; class Actinomycetes; order Propionibacteriales; family Propionibacteriaceae; genus Microlunatus. The sequence continues at coordinate 2,511 of DATEWO010000433.1, forward strand.
ATCAGCGGGCTCCGCAGGCTCGCTTTGACCCCACCTCCGGACAACACCGAGTTGCGGGTTACCTCCGACCCTGTGCCGGCGGTGGTCGGTACGGCGACGCAGGGCAGGCCGGGCCTCACGATCGGGCGGCCGGCGCCGATGACTTCCAGATGTTCCATGGGGTCGGTGCCCGCGGTGGCTAACACTGCGGCAGCTTTGGCGACATCCAGCGCGCTACCACCGCCGAATCCAAGAACTGCATCGCAGCCCGCTTCGGCCAGCAACTCCATGGCGACGCGTACCCGCTCGATCGATGGCTCCGTCGGGACTCCGAACGCGATGCTCGAGATGCCGGCCTCGGTCAGCGCCGACCGAAGTGCGTCGGCGCGGGACGTCGTACGGCCGGTCACAACCAGGACTCGGCTGGCCCCTAGCCCGGCGAGTGCCTCAGGTACCTCGCTGACCCTGCCAGCGCCGAACCGAATGTCCGCCGGAACTGCGAGATCGAAGCGAACCACGCCGGCTACCAGTCCGAGTCGTCAGGGGAGGTGTTGAGGTACCGGGTGGCCTCACGCGGTCTCACCATCATGGGAGCAACCGTGTCGCGCCACCGCTGATAGTGCGCGGTGTCCTTGTGCGCCGCGGCAGCCGACTCGTCTCGGTAGATCTCAACGAGGACGACGTGAGTCGGATCGGCGCGATCACTCAGCATGTCGAACCGTACGATGCCAGGCTCGTTGCGACTGGCGACAGCATTTTCCTCGGTCGCAGTGAGAAAAGCGTCCAGTTGTTCGGGCAGGACCGCGATGTCCACATGAACGATCAGCAGGCTGTTCGGCACGAGCCGACCTTATTACTCGACAGTCCCACGCTCACAGCCGGAGATGACTCAGGTGCGGCACGATTTCGGCAGCGGCCGCGGCGCCGTACGCCGCCTCGAAGCGAGACAGGAACGTGTCGCCGAACCGATATTCCTGGGTTCCGACCTCCTCGATCGCATAGCTCGCAACCAGTGAGCCGAGCTGTGCGCAGCGCTCAACCGGCAGCTGCCAGGCGAGCCCAGCAAGAAATCCTGCGCGGTACGCGTCGCCAACTCCGGTGGGGTCGACACGCGTGACCTCACGCGCAATAGGTACGTCAAGCTGAGGCTCGCCCGCGATCTCGACACTGGAACCCTTGGTGCCTCGGGTGATCACACGGACACTGACCCGCTCCACGATTTCCTTATGCGACCAGCCGGTCTTCTGGGTGATGAGGCCGTCCTCGTAGTCGTTGGTGAACAGGTAGGTCGCGCCGTCGATCAGCCGTTTGATCTGCGCGCCGTCCATCCAGGCCATTTGCTGGGAGGGGTCGGCGACGAAGTTGAATCGCCGGGTGCGGCACTCGTCGGTGTGCCGCAGCATTGCCTCGGGATCGTTCGGAGAGATGACGACAAGATCGAGGCCCCCCGCCCGTTCGGCAATTGGTTGCAGCTCGATCTGGCGCGCCTCCGCCATCGCACCGGTGTAGAAGGAGCCGATCTGGGCATTGACAGAGTCGGTCGTGCAGATGAACCGAGCGGTGTGCTGGGTCTCTGAGACCCGTACCGGCCAGGTTTGCACTCCGTGGCGCTCCAGCCAGGCGCGATAGTCGCCAAAGTCCTCGCCGACCGACCCGACCAGAAGTGGGTCCAGCCCAAGCGCCGCCAACCCGAAGCAGATATTGGGCGCGATCCCACCGCGCCGGATCTGCAGATCGTCGACCAGGAAGGACAGCGATACCCGATCCAGCTGCTCGGTGACCAGTGATTCCGAGAACCGGCCAGAGAACCTCATCAGGTGGTCCATGGCTATGGAACCGGTTACGGCAATGCGCACGGGCTGAGGGTAATGGCTGCCGGGCCGTGCCCGCGTCCGTCTCGGGGATCCAGCATGCGGGGATGCGCCCAGCGAGTAGCACTCCGCGGTAATAGCCGGCACGTCGCGCTAGTTGCACCTACCGCGAAGTGTCAGTAACTACCGCGAAGTGGATGCTGTCGCCGTTTTGAGCCGTGACCTAGGTTTGCCGGCCCAGAGTTCTGTTGCTCGCGCCCAACAGTGGCGGCGGGTGATGGTGCCGCAGGGTGGTTTCGACCTCCCCGTCGGTGCTGATGTCGAAGAAGCGGAGCGGTGGACCGGGCAGCTGGATCAGCCCGAGTGAGTCGTGCTGGACGTCGACGAGGAGTCCTTGAGACCTGGTCTGGTCCCATCCGTAGACCTCGTCGATGGTCCGCACCCGCCCGGCTGGGACACCTACAGCCTCCAGCCGTGCAAGGACCTCCGTCACCGCGAACGAGGAGAACGCATCTTCGAGGATCCGGATGACCTCGGTGCGCCGTTCAACGCGCTGCCGGTTGGTCGTCAGTTCCGCGTCGACGTCAAACTCGAACTCAATACTGAGCCTGTGCCACTGGGAGTCGTTCCCGCAAGCGATCTGGACGGCGCCGTCTCCGCACCGGAACAGCCCGTACGGGGCGATGGAGGGATGGTGGTTGCCCTGGGCCTGGCCTCGTATACCCGCAACGGTCCAGGCGGTGCCCTGGTAGCCGTGCGAGGCAACAACGGCAGCGAGAAGTGATGTCCGCACGATCTGGCCGCGGCCGGTGTGGGTTCGCTCGCGCAGCGCTGCGAGGACGCCGTACGCTCCATAGCTGCCTGCCAGGATGTCAGCTATCGGCACTCCTACCCGTTGCGGATCGTCCGGACCGGATCCGGTCACCGACATCAGACCTGATTCACCTTGGGCGATCTGGTCGTAGCCCGGTCGGCTGCCTTCCGGGCCGTCGTGTCCGAAGCCGCTGATCGCCAGCACCACGAGTCGCGGGTTGAGAGCCATCAACTCCTGCTCTGTGAGACCGAGCCTGGCGAGCGTGGCGGGTCTGAAGTTTTCGATGAGCACATCCGCCATCGCCAACAGGTGCCGCAGGTGCGTCATGTCGTCGGCGTCCTTGAGATCGAGCGTGATGGACTCTTTATTGCGGTTCGCGGCGAGGAAATACGTGGAGACTGGCTGGCCGTCTGAGCCCTCTACAAAAGGTGGACCCCAGCTCCGAGCATCATCACCGTGACCGGGCTGTTCGATCTTGATGACTCTCGCTCCGAGATCGCCGAGCATCATCGCCGCGTGCGGGCCGGCGACAGCGCGGGAGAGGTCGATGACGAGTAGATCGGCGAGCTGGCCCTCTCGGTGGGATCCTGCCACGCTCCTCGGCAGCTCCGTGTCGTCGGTGTGCACCTCTGTCGCTCCGTTCTTGGACTAGCTTGATCGTGATCTTCGAATGCGTATCCGAATGGCTCGATAGATGATCCCGACGGCGAACACCAAAGTTCCACCAAGCACTGCGCCCAACGGCAACGCCAGCGCTAGAGTCCCACAGCCGATTACCCCGATGAGCTGCAGGATGCGAGGAAATCGTCGCCGGTCGGCGGATTGGGTGTACGCAGCCACATTGGCGATCAAGTAGTAGAGCAGCACGCCGAAGGAGGAGAAGCCGATCGCCCCTCGCAGGTCGGTCAGCAAGATCAGGACACAGACCAATCCAGCCACGGTGACTTCGGCGTGATGCGGCACCTGATGACGTTCGTGCACGGCGGTGAGCCAGCGCGGAAGATCATCGTTGCGGGCCATCGCCAGCGTGGTTCTGCCTACTCCGGCGATCAAGGCGAGCAGGGCGCCGAGCGCAGCGGCGGCCGCACCCAGCCGGACCGGCAGGCTGGCCCACACCCA
>DATEWO010000434.1:0-3847 GCA_035257925.1 Propionibacteriaceae bacterium
AAAGGGGTGGTTCCCTGCGCGTCCATGACACCGCCGACGTTGGCGGCGCCGGTTTCGTCGAGCAATTCGACGGCTCTTTTGATGTAGCCATCGGTGAGTTCACCGTGCCCATCGACCCGCACGATGATCTCGTGCTTGGCTGCGGCGATGCCAAGGTTCAGCCCAGCCGGGGTACGCGCAGCCGGGTTGTCGACTACTCGGATCCGCGGATCCGCCCCAGCGAGCGCCTTGGCGATCTCATCTGTACGGTCGCCGCTGGGCCCGACCGCAAGAATCACCTCAAGCTCACCCGGATAGTCCTGGTCGAGGACCTTTCGGATCGCCGCCTCGAGGTGGCGTTGCTCGTTCAGCACAGGCATGACGACCGAGACACCGGGCCAAGCGATGCTGCCGCGATCCCCGATGGACTTCATTCGATCATCCTGTCAGTCCAAATTTTGTGAGCAGCTCGCGCATCGCGCTTGGAATCCGCCGCCGTCGTCGTCGCTCGCGGAGGAAAGAACGCCTCTGCTCGCTCCTCCTCCGTGCGGCGGCGCGCGATTTCCGACGCTCGCCGCTCGGGTAATCAAGCTGAGCAGACCTTTCCAAGATCATCGGTCTGCGCATCACGGGAGGGGGATGCCGTGGGTCTGGGCTTTGGAGTGGTGCTCGGATTACCTGCCGGGGTTGCCTCGGCCGCCGCTGCGTCGATGGCCTCGGAGGTATCGATCTTCTTCTGAATGGTGTCACGTGCCAGGTCAAAGTCCGGGGAGCTCGGATGGATCAGGGGCGGCATGATGGCCACGCTCGATACCGGGAGCGCCTTGGCCTTGAGCGCGAGATCGATCATGGTGCCGACCTCCGACGTTGGGATGTCAGTGGCGACCACCTCTCGACTGGCCGCTGCGATGCTGTTGAACTTCGTCAGCACGGTGATCGGGTCGAACTGGTTGAGCATTGCTCGCATGACGCACTTTTGTCGCAGTACCCGGTCGTAATCGGAAGAATCCGAGCGGGACCGAGCGAACCACAAGGCCTCATAACCAGTGAGATGCCGGTTCTTGCCCGCTTCCACGTAGCCATAGACCTTGGTACTACCGCCCCCGATGGGGACTCGGCGGTAGACGTCCATGGTGATGCCGCCAACCGAGTCCACCAGTGACTCAAAACCCTTCAGATCGATCAACACCCAATAGTTGATCTCGAGCCCGGTTGCCCCTTCGACAGCTTCCTTGGTTGCTTGAGCACCCGGATTCTGTACCCCTGGATAAAGATCGCGATGTTCGGACGCATAGGTGTAGATCGCGTTCAGCATGCAGGAACCATCGGAGCAGCGATAGCCGTGCGGGAAACGATCATGCAACGGGGAGTAGCTGGGAAAAGGGACTGCCTGCAGATTGCGCGGCAAACTGATGAGCACCGTCCGGCCGGTCTCGCTGTCCACGCTCGCCACGGTCATGCTGTCCGGCCGGAGTCCGACGCGATTCTGTCCGGCGTCGCCACCCATCAGCAAGATGTTGTAGCGCCCCTGTTTCGCGACTTGGTCACCCCCGCCGGAAAAGACGGTGGTGGTCAGCTCATGCTGTGCAGACGCCATGGATGCCACTGCCATGAAACCGCCGAACATGGTGAGCGCTACCGCCACCGTGAGCGCTGAGAAGACGACCCGTCCCCAGCGGCCCTGTTCTCCAGGGTTCGCAAGCCGCCAGGCATCGACGATGAGTGCAATCCATCCCAGTCCGATAATGACGATGCCGATTTGGATCGCCTTGAGGGTGGGAGCCAGCGTGAGCGCGGCCACGGCAGCCTTCGGTTGGATGAGCGCAAGCACACAGGCCAGCAGTGCGAGCAGCCATAAGGTGATCCAGATGCGAAGCGCAATCCGACCGAGAGGCCGGCTTCCGCCGGCTAGCTGAGCAGAACCCGGCAACACCAAAGTCATGGCCAGAAAGGCCAAGCCTCTGCGTCTTTTGACGCGCGCGCTTCGCTCGAAACATGTAGGAAACGAGGCGGGTGGGCGCGGCACAACATCCGCGGTGCGAACTGACACCTTGGAAGCCTTTCGGGCTGCTGGCGGGGAAGGAAGCTCGGGGAAGATCCCTGCCAGTATGTTGGGTTCCCGCCCCTTGGATGCTGAAGCCACGCCGACGAGCCGGGACTCCGCCCAGGTACCTTTGCTGACATGTCTCCCGGCCGCGATGAGGATCTCGACTGGCTTTACGGGCGCGATCCCCAGCAAGCGGAGCCCGAACGGACACGTGTAATGCCGGACTCGTACGGGACCGCCGCAGCAGACTCACAGCAGAGGCGGGCGCCCTACCCTCCGCCGACCCTTACCGGTCACCGGACCTCACAGCCTCGCCCTGGACTCCCACCGTCCGGCCCGCCGCGCGGACCTGGTGGGACGGCCGGCGGGCCAAGGGCTCCACAGCCCGCCAGACCCGCAAAGCAGCGGCGTCCGGTTCGGACGTTCTTCCGGGTGCTGCTGATCTTGCTGCTGCTGTTCATACTGTGGCTGGTCGCCGTCCCGGCCTACGCCTGGACCCAAATAGCCCGAGTGGATGCAGCACCAGCCGGCCAGCGGCCCGCTGATCAACCCGGCAAGACCTTCCTGTTGGTGGGCTCAGACTCCCGAGCAGGGCTCAGCAAGGCCGAGCAGAGGCGACTCGGGACGGGCAGTACGGGCGGCCAGCGGACGGACACGATCATGCTGGTCTACGTTCCGATCACCGGCAAACCAGCGCTGATCTCGGTGCCGCGTGACTCCTATGTGGATGTACCGAGGCATGGCAAGAACAGAATCAACGCCGCCTACGCCTTCGGCGGTGCTGAGCTGCTGGTGCAGACGGTCGAGCAGAACACCGGCCTTCGCATCGACGGCTATATGGAGATCGGCTTCGGCGGCTTCGTCAACGTCATTGATGCACTCGACGGCATCAGCATGTGCCTGCCGAATGCGATCAAGGATCGCGATAGCCACATCGACCTGCCCAAGGGTTGCCAGACGCTGAATGGGCCTGAAGCACTGGGTTACGTGCGGATGCGCAAGGCCGATCCCCGTGGTGATTTCGGCCGCGTGGAGCGGCAGCGGGAGATGCTTGCTGGGGTGGCCGCGAAGGCAGTGTCCCCAGCCACTGTGCTCAATCCGGTCCGCTATTGGAATCTCTGCATGGCTACGGCTGACGCGATCAAGCTCGGTCGGGATACCTCGCTGCCTGAAACCGTGAGGCTGGCTTATGCCATGAAGCGGATTTCCAGCGGCGACGGCCTCACCTTGACGGTACCGATATCAAGCTCGGGCGCATCCACATCAGTCGGCTCGGCCGTCTTGTGGGACGCCGCCAAGTCCAAGGCAATGTTCTCCGACATCAAGCGTGGAGACACCTCGGGACTTAATAAGTACGCGAAGTAACAAATCCCATTACTTCGCTATACGTTGCCGCTACGCGCCCTAGGGAGATTCGCGATCGCGATCGCGGCATGGCCGGTGCCGCTCGGTACCGTTGTCGACCACGGCGAAGCCGCGGTAAGCGATACCTGCCGGCATCGACGAGGCCGATTCGCTGCCCCCCAATGCCTCATCCGACGAAGGCGTACACAAACATGGGGATCTCGCCGCAGTCGCCGAGTCGCCGCCACCGGCGCGCGGCAGTGAAGGTCCCACCACAGCGAGCGGAGGTAGCACGATGAAATTCGGGGTTTACAACGCGATCCTGCACGACCGGTCACTGCCGGAGGCAATCGAGGTGATCGCCAAGCTCGGCCTGACCGGCATCGAGCTCAACTCGGGAGGCTTCCTGCCGCCAGTGCACATTCCCACCTTCGACGACATCCTCTCCTCCGACGCCGCCCGAGACGACTTCCTCGG
>DATEWO010000435.1:0-2926 GCA_035257925.1 Propionibacteriaceae bacterium
GACGGCAGCACCAGGTGAAATGCGTCCTCGGCGGCGCCGCCGTGAGCGGTCGGGTCAGTGAGCGGGCCGACGGTGTCGAGCAGCTCGATGACCGAGCCGGGCCAGCCGTGCGTCATGATCAGCGGCAACGCGTTCTCATGCCGAGACTCGACGTGGATGAAATGGATGGCGACCCCGTCGATCTCGGTCGTGAACTGCGGGAGCGCGTTCAGTTTCGCCTCGGCCTTGCGCCAGTCGTAGTCGGTCGTCCAGTAGCGGGCGAGCTCCTGCAGCGTCGCCAGCTGCACGCCCTGCGACCGGTCATCTACGAGCTCCATGCTGGGCCAACGCGTCGCCTCGATCCGGCGTCGCAGCTCAGCGAGCTCCTCTTCGGGAATCTCGACCCGGAAAGGACGTATGTCGATGGCGGTTTCGGCGGCAGAACTCATGACGATCTCCGTTCTGGAAGGGCAGGGCGACGACATCCGGTGTGGTCAGGGGAATTTCACGCTACTCGTGCCGGCGGGGGCATAGCAACGAACGTGCCAACCTCGGGCGGGAGGACGCTGTATGTGCTCATTGGTGAGAGCGTCGGCTGGCTGTGCGTCCTCGCCGCGCCGGTGTTGGTTCGGCCTTGTGTTGGTGCGCCGAAGCATGGCCGGCAACGTCTGAGAGCCGCCCACCAGGTCAGTAGCCCGATGCAGACCAAGCTCACGTAGCGTCGCCGCCGCGAGGCTCGAGCTGTGCCCCTCGTTGCATCAAGACGTAGCGAATGTCGGCGTCGACTGCAACGAGTAGCTGATCAGGAGAGGTAGGGTCGAGCCGCCACTTAAGGACATTGCGGGGTCGATTGGGATCGCGCCGGCTGCCACCTCATCGGCAAGGGTGCTCGGGTTCGACCGGCCTAGGCTGGCTTGCGCTCGTGCCAGGAGCTCCCCAGCTGCGCCATAGCGCCTCCTCGCCTCATCCCAAGAATGATCAAGCACGCCTGAGGCGCAGGCAGCGTGGCTCGCTTGCCTAGGTCTCGCGACAGACGCCGTCCACGTGAAGGGCCGAATCGTACCGCTCGGAGTCGTGTGCAATTCGCGGCTCTCGTTGATCATTCGCCACCGGGTGGCTAGGGCGGCCTCAAGATCAGCGCCGCTGTCGCGGGCAACTGCAAGTCCGGAGCACGGGGTGGGCCGTCTGGCGCGAATGTTCCAGCTGCTGCCTGCATCAGCCCATCGTCGCCATCCATCAGCAAGGATGAGCATGCGCATCCGCGGGGAGGAGCTCGACTTCGACGACCAGGTCTTCCTCTATGACGGCATTCCGTTTACTGGGGCATGAGTGTTCGAGTCGTCCGTTTTCGGATGAGCCATGAAATAGTAGAGCGGGTCGAGCTGGCGGAGGACAGTCCCAACTTCGCCGTCCTAGCAACGATGGCAGGCAGACTTCGGCAAGTTGCCCATCGCTGCGGCTCGGGTGATCATGGTGTGATCCGATTGGCGCCGCAGGAGGCTATCCCGATGAGCACCGTAAGCAGAGGCTTCCTCGGACGGAGGCGTGACAGCAGCCGGCAGCTGCCGCCGGGCCAGTACCTCACCAGCGACTTCCCGGTCCTTTCGGCCGGACCTACTCCGCGCATACCGCTCGATGCGTGGGAGTTCTTGGTTACTACGGAGCAGGGCGAGAGCCATCGGTGGAGTTGGGCTGAGTTGACGGCCTTGCCGGCCGAGTCGGTCACGGTCGATGTTCATTGCGTGACGCGTTGGTCCAAGTTGGACACGGTCTGGCGCGGGGTCTCCCTCGACACTCTGCTCGACGACGTCGAGACCGAAGCCGACTTCGCGCTGGTCCACAGCTACGGGGGTTATAGCACCAACCTGCCACTGGAGGATCTGCTCGACGGCCAGGCCTGGGTTGCTTATGAGTACGAGGGCGAGGAGCTGGCACCCGAGCACGGTGGACCCGCTCGGCTGCTGGTTCCCCATTTGTACTTCTGGAAGTCGGCCAAGTGGGTGCGCGGCATTGACCTGATGCTGCAGGACTCCCCCGGCTTCTGGGAGCAACTTGGATATCACGACTACGGCGACCCATGGCGCGAGCAGCGATACCAGGGGGACTAAAGCTCCGTCGCGCCTGGCGGCCCGCCGAGCTCGTGGAGCGGCGGCCTGAAACCGAGAGCGCGTCCACGCTGCTGCTTGAGGTGCCCGGGTGGCCCGGACATCTAGCGGGCCAGCACGTCGACGTACGCCTCACCGCGCCCGATGGCTACCAGGCCGCCCGCAGCTACTCACTCGCCGCGCCGACGAATGACGACCGGATCGAAATCACCGTGCAGCGGGTGGCCGACGGCGAGGTATCGAGCTATCTCGCCGATGACGCCAGATCCGGTGACTTCGTCGAGGTACGGGGACCGGTTGGCGGCTGGTTCGTGTGGACACCAGAAGACAGCGGGCCGGTGCTGCTGGTGGCGGGCGGGTCGGGCGTGGTACCGCTGATGGCGATGATCCGGTCTCGCGACGGAGCCAGCCCCACACCGTTTCGGCTCATCTACTCCGTACGAACTCCCGAAGATCGGATCTACGATCATGAACTTCGGCGACGCGCGACCGAGGATGGCGGACTCGACATCACCTTCCTTTACACGCGTGCCGCGCCCGAGGGGGAGACGCGACCTGTTGGTCGGATAACCACCGAGGATCTCCTCACGTACGGCTGGCCGGCTGACGTGGAGCCGACTTGCTACGTCTGTGGGCCCACGCCATTCGTCGAGACGGTGGCGGATCTGTTAATCGACATAGGGCACAACCCGACGCGGATCCGTACAGAACGGTTCGGGCCGACTGGCCCATGATCATAAGGTGACTGAAGGATGAATGAGCAAATGGCGTTCTACGACGGGAACATCCTTGCCGGTCCGCTGTCGGAAGTGTTCGCCGTTGAGCTGACGACAGCGGCGGGC
>DATEWO010000436.1:0-15657 GCA_035257925.1 Propionibacteriaceae bacterium
ATCGAGGTCGGTGGTGAGCAGGTCTAGATCGTTGTCCCGCCAATACTGAAACCTTCGATCCTCGGAGTCGAACAGCGCCCTTGGAACGATGCCGTTGGCCTGGAATGCGGGGACCATCCGGCTGGCGGCGACGTAGCTGGCCCCGATGAGCCCGAACTTCAGATCAGACATATGTGCGACTCTCTCCAGTGCTGTGGTAGGGAATCCCCGTCAGCGAGTGCTGGCGGCAATCGTGGGGGCGACGCGGAGGGCGTTGGCTGCGATGGTCAAGGCCGGATTGAGAGCTGCCGAAGACGGGAAGAAACTGCTGTCCACGACAAACAGGTTGCTGACATCGTGGCTACGGCAGTCCGGGTCAAGAACGCTGCTGGACGGGTCGGTGCCGGCCACCGCCGTGCCACACATATGGGAGTTGGTGGCAATACCCATGCGTTCGGCGAGCACGACCGGGTAGCCGGCCTTGCGGACTGCGTGACTGACGCGCTTCACCAGTTCGTTGTGCGGTACGAGGTTGTTCGCCGTCCAGCTGATCATGATCTTGTCGCCGTCGACGGTGATCTGGTTGTCCGGTCGCGGCAGGTCCTCGGTACTGAGGTAGATGTCCAGGCTGCGATCGGTGACCATCTTCAGTGCCCACATCGGCGCCCAGGAGCGCGCAGCCTTGACCATCGGCGCCCGCAGCTTGCCGAGCATCTGCAGGTTGCCCAGCGGGTACCGGGTGTCGGGCCCGGCCTGGTACCAGTCGTTGAGGCCGAGGGTCTTCTGCCAGGCAGTGTCATTGCGTTGGGTCGGGTTCACGGCCATGAAGAAGGTGCTGTTGTGGACCATGTAGTTGCGGCCCAGCAGCCCGGAGGAGTTGCCCAATCCGTGTACGTGCTCCTCACTTACCGAGCGCAGCAGCAGCGCAGCTGAGTTGACCGCGCCGCCGGATACCACAAAGGTCTTGGCCTCGATACGGACAGTCCGTCCGCCGAGCTCGGCCTCTGCGGCTTTGACAGTGTGACCGTCAGGGCTGGTATGCAGCCGTCGTACGTACGAACCGAGCAGCAGCCGCACGGTCGGCGACTCCAGAGCGGGCCGGACGGCGCGATTCTCGGCGTCACTCTTATTGCCGGTCGACGAGGGCGAGCCATCGGCTGTCGTGTCGGCGATCCGCTCTGCAATCGACGGTAGGTGCATAGCGCACGCCATGTGAAAGGGGTGCAGGCCTTGCAGGTACAGCATGTTGGCGAAGCGCTCGACTGCTGGTTCGTGGGGGAGCGGTGGATATGGGTAGCCCGTGGAATGTGGTGGCTCCGTCGGGTCTTCATCGACGGAACCGTGGACCTCGAAGAGCTGTTCGGCTTGGCTATAGAACGGCTCGAGGTCGTCATAGCTGAACGGCCACGCGGGGGAGACGCCATCATGGTGCTCCACCTCCTCGAAGTCACTGCGGCGGAATCGTGGCAGACAGGCGCCGTACATCTTGGTGTTCCCGCCGACCCAGTAGTAGACGCCTGGCTGGAACGGCTGCCCAGTCTTCGCGTCATACCAGGGCTTGGAGGTGACATAGCGCTTCTTGATGAACACGTGGTCCGGTTGGCTGTTCTCCGGCTCTCTGGGTAGGAACTGGCCGCGCTCAACGATGAGCACATCCAGGCCGGTGTCTTTGAGAGCCCATGCCAAGGTTCCGCCACCCATGCCGGAGCCGATGATCACCACGTCGGCAGTCAGAATGTCCTGATCGGATATGACGAGTGCGCCTTCGCGGAGCGGCGGCGCCGGTGCCAACTGGTTCATATCGCGTTCCTCCCTTCGGTGGTGTTGAGCAAAGCGTCGACTTCCTCGCGGTGCGGCATGGCGGCCAGGTCGCCCCGTCGGGTGGTGGCCAGGGCGCCGGCCGCGGCACCTTGATCGACTCGTTGTTGCAGGCTGGCGCCGGTGAGGAAAGCAGCGAGATAGCCGGCCGCGAAGCCGTCGCCGGCGCCTACGGTGTCGATCGGAGTGATGGCAAAGCGGCGCGACCGAGCTGTCTGACCGTCGGCAGACCGGGCGTAGGCACCCTCGGCGCCAAGCTTGATCACCACCTCACGGGCGCCCGCGTCGAGGTAGGTCTCGGCGATGGCCTCCGGCCGGTCCTGACCGGTGAGCAGCCGCGCTTCTCCAACACCTGGCATGGCAACAGTGGCACAGGCTGCCACAGTGTTGATCAGCGCCCGCATCTCTTGGTGATCAGGCCAGAGATTCAGCCGTAGGTTCGGGTCGAACGACACGCTCACTCCAGCGGCAATGGCGGCCTCGAGCAGGCTGAGGGACGCGGCCCGAACGACCGGAGAAATGCCGAGTGTGATTCCGGTCAAGTGCAGATGGTCGATTCCGTCGAGGGCGAGGACGTCGGCTGTCAAAAGGGCGTCAGCATGCTGGGCAAACGCCGTCTGGTGGCGAACCTGCAGCACCTCGGGATCGCCGTCCGCTCCGCCCGCTTTGAACATCAGTGCGGTGGGACCGGCGGCGCGGCGTACCAGCGCAGTGATTCCGAGCTGATCAACCGCGTCGGCGAGGTAGTCACCGTGTGCGTCGTCACCCAGCACGCTGGCCCAGGTAGTGCTGACTCCAAGATGGGTAAGGCCAACCGCGACATTGAGGTCTGCACCGCCGGGAAACCTGGTGAACTGCGTCGCGGTCCGGAGGTTGTCTTCGACGGTGGCGTAGCCGACAAGGGCCTCGCCGAAGGTCAGCACCGTGGGCGGCGAAGTCATGGACTCGCCGTCTCGGCTACCACCGCATGTACCGCTCGGCAGCGGTCACGAAGCGCATCCAAGTCCCCGCCGTTCAGGGCGTCGCCGAGCAGAGGACCGCCAATACTCACCGCCGCCGCGCCTGCGGCCAGCCACTGCCGGGTGGCGTCAAGATCAACGCCGCCCGAAGGCACTGCCTGCAGGTCAGGGAACGGGCCACGGAGATGCTTGAGGTAGGCAGCGCCCACGGTTTCGGCGGGGAAGATCTTGACCGCGGTCGCGCCCGCGTCCCAGCCGGCGGCAAGCTCGGTGGGGGTCAGTCCGCCAGGGAAGACCGCAGTCTGGCGCTCCACGGCGAGCTTGACCACCGACAGGTTCATGGTGGGGGTGACGAGGTACTGCGCGCCGCAGTCCAGCGCTCGTCGTGCCTCTGACTCAGTGCGGATGGTGCCCACACCAACATCAGCGGCATCTGCATACCGGTTGATCAGCTCCGGAAGTGCATCGAGCAGACCGGGAGTGGTGAGGGTCAACTCCAGACTGAGAATGCCTTCCTCGACGAGCACGTCACACACCGGGGCAAGGGCGGAGACACGCGATGCGCGGAGCACCGCGATCACCCTCCCGGTGGTGAGCCGGTTGCCGAGTGGCGGTCGGCCATTCGGTGTATTCACCGTGCCTGCACCACCCGGGCAAGGGTTTCGACGAAGAAGTACTCGCCCCACATGACGCTCTCGTCGACTCCGAGCTGCCTGGCTTCGTGGTACGAGCCGTGCTTGAGTACGCCCTCCCAGGAGTCCTCGTGGGCGACGAACTCCGGCTCGCACAGCCGGGCGATGGTGGCCTCGGCGTGGTCGTGATACCGCCGAGCCTGATCATCATCGGCGACCAGGGCGGCGAGCATGATCAATCCCCCCGCGGCGCAAGCGGCAGCGGAGGATTCCCAGCGACGTACCGGATCGGGTTCGTCGAAGTCGTTCGGAGGCACCGGGTCCTGCCCGCTGGTGTGCTCCAGCCAGTAGTCGGCGTTCAGCTGTGCGGTGGCTAGCCAGTGAGGGTTGCCGGTCAGGGCATGCATGGAGGTGAACCCATACAGTGACCAGGCGAGTCCACGCGCCCAGGAGGAGTCGTTTCGCCAGCCCTGCTGGGTGGTCTGACCCAGGAACTCCCCGGTCTCAAGATCGAAAATGCCTTCCTGGCTGGTCGACCCGTCGCCTCGTACCAGGTACTTGCGGGTGGTCTCGCAATGCTGCTCAGCTACCTCGAGCAGATGTTGATCATTCGTTTCTAGCCCGGCCAGCGCAATGATGCCGACGTTCATCATGATGTCGATGAAGGTGGAGTCCGGCGCCAGGAAGGAACGTAGGAACCTGCCCTTGCGGTTGAACCGAGTGGCCATGGTTCTGCCGCCCTGAATGACGACCTGGCGGCTGGTGTCGTCGCCGCTGAGCTCCCACCACTTGTTCCAGGTTGGGCACAGCACGAAGCCGAGGTCGTGGACTTGATCGTCGTACTGGCGTTCCTCGACGAGCCTGCTGTAGTGCTCGGCGCGAGCCTTCCAATGACCGCCGAGTCCCAGTTCGTAGAAGAGCCACATTTGGCCGCCCAGGAAGCCTTCGCACCAGTTGGTCCAGGCTTCCTTGCCGTGCTTCCAGTGGCCGTGGTCGGTATAGAGCGGGAAGTAGCCGGGGTAGTCGGTAGCTAGTCGCAACACTTTCCAGGCGGCGACCTCAAGCGCAGTTCTTGCGGCCGCCTCCGTCGCCTCTTGGAAAGGCAGGTTGCGACGTTCCTTGACCCGGCGGGAGGCCCAGTACACGGCCTACCTCACTTCTCGCCTACGCCGCCGACCCAGGAAGGTGCCTGGGCGCCGGTCCTGATGATGGTGCTCTTGTGCTCGATGTACTCATCGATTGCTGTGCGGCCGAGCTCCCGGCCGATGCCGGAAGCGCCGTAGCCGCCGAAGGAGATCTCCGGGAAGCCGTCCATGTAGCAGTTGATCCAGATGGTTCCGGCCTTGGTGGCCCGCGCGTAGCCGAGCGCGGTGTCGATATCGCGGCTCCAGACGCCGGCACTGAGCCCGTAGCCGGTGGCGTTCGTGATCTCTACGGCCTCAGCAAGATCAGCAAACCGCACCACTGACAGCACCGGACCGAAGATCTCTTCCCGAGCGACTCGCGCCGTCTTGGGTACGCCGGCGAGCACGGTAGGGGAGTAGTACCGCCCGCGCTCTGAGTCGAGCCGACTGCCGCCGAGCGCGACCGAGGCACCTTCGGCCTGCCCAAGATCAACATAACCACTGACCACGCCGAGATGCTTCTCTGAGATCAATGCGCCGACCTTGGTGGCCCGGTCGAGCGGGTCCCCGACGATAACGTCTTGGGCGCGCTCCACGATCCTGTCAGTGAACTCGTCGGCAATGTCGGCATGCACCAGAAGGCGAGAGCCGGCGTTGCAGCATTCGCCTTGGTTGAAGTAGGCCCCGAAGACGACTTTCTCCAGCGCCGCGTCGAGGTCGGCGTCGGGGAAGATCACTTGTGGATTCTTGCCACCCAGCTCCAGGCTGACCTTCTTCAGATCCTTGGCGGCAGCCTGCGCGACCATCCGCCCAACGCCGGTGGATCCGGTGAATGTGGTCATCTGCGTCCCCGGATGACTCGACAGCCAGCCGCCGACCTCACCGCCGCCGTGGACCAGGTTGACGGCGCCGTGAGGGAGTCCTTCATCGTGCAAGATCTGGACCAGCCGGGTCGTGGTGCCTGGCGTGAGATCGCTGGGCTTGACGACGGCTGTGCAACCGACTGCTAACGCGAATGGCAGCTTCTGAGAAACGATCAAGAGCGGGAAGTTCCATGGTGTGATCACTCCGACGACACCGACAGGTTCCTTGACTGTCAGCGCCAGATAGTGCGGGCCAAGATCGTTGTGAGCGTCCCCGTACCCATGCTGGGCGAGGCTCGCAGCGTAGTACCAAATTCCCGCCGCACTCGACACTTCGTCCTTGGCCTGTGAGATGGGCTTTCCCGATTCCAATGTCTCGATCAAGGCCAGCTGGTCGAGCTCGGCTTCAATCCGCGCCGCCACCCGCCGCAGCAGCGCGGCCCGCTCCGCACCTGAGGTCTGTGGCCAGTCACCGGATCTGAAGGACTTATGGGCTGCGGCCACAGCGGCGTCGACATCGGACTCGCTCGCGCTGTGGTAACTCGCGACACGGATGTCGTGGGCCGGACTGTCGCGCAGCACCTCCTCGCCTCCGCCGCCGACCTCACGGCCGTTAATGATGTTGGGCCAGATGTTTGCTGTCGTGGTGGCCGGGACAGTGCTCGTGATCGTGGTCATGTCAAGTGCCTTCGTCAGATTGTGGATGCGTTCGTGGGTTCAGGTCCCGCGGTACTGTGGGTCACGCTTCTCAGTGAAGGACGCGAGGCCCTCGGCCGCATCCTCGGTGAAGGCGGTGGCAGCCGAGCTGACTTGCTCCATCGCCTGGTAAGCGGCGTCGGAGTCGATGGCCTGCTTCGCCATCTGTACCGCGATGGGAGCTCTGGCGGCGATCTTGTTGGCCAGGGCATGGGCGGCGTCGATCACCTGCGCTCTGGGCATCAGCTGGTTGGCGACACCCCAGGCCAGGGCCCGCTCGGCGGTCAGCGGCTCGCCGGTGAAGATCAACTCCTTGGCTCGTGCGGCGCCGACAAGATCACGGAGCCGTCCCGTGCCGCCCCACCCGGGCAGCGCGCCAATGCCGACCTCCGTCAGCCCAAGCGTGGCGTCGTCAGCGACGATCCGCAGATCGCAAGCCAGGGCCAGCTCGAACCCACCACCGTAGGCATTGCCGGTGACCGCAGCAATGGTGGGCTGTCTGAGCCCCGCCAGGCGGTCGAACACTCGGTGCCCGAGGCGAGTCCACAGCGCCCACATGTCGAGCGGATGCAACATCTTGAAACGCTTGATGTCCGCGCCGGCACAGAAAGAGCGGTCGCCGACCGCGGTGAGGAGCACGACCCGCACATCTCGGTCGGAATCCAGGGCGACCAGGATCTGCTCGAGTTGCTCCAGCATTTCCGGGGTCAGCGCATTGTGCTTTGCAGGCCGATCCAGGCAAACCGTGGCAATCTCCCAGTCGGACTCCACAGTGACCCGACCGACGTCTGGCATGCGCGCTGAGCCCTTCGACGAGCTCAGGACGGCGCCTGTCGAAGCGCGCCCTTCGACAGGCTCAGGGCTCATAGATTCACTCATGTCGGGCCGTCGCTCGGGTCGGGCGGTGTCAGGCCGCGCAGCACATGATGGGCACCCTTCTCGCCGATCATGGTCGAGGTAGCCATGGTGTTGCCGCTGATCAACTTCGGCATGATCGAGGCATCAACCACCCGGAGGCCTTCCAGGCCGCGTACCTTGAGTTCTTGATCAACAACTGCCAGATCGTCGTCACCCATCTTGCAGGAGCCGACCGGGTGGTAGTCGGTCTTGGCCCACTGTTTGACGTAGCCACGGATTTCCTTGTCGGTCTTGACGTCGGCAGACGGGAGGAACTCCTTCAGGACGAACGGTTGGTAAGCCTTGCTGCGCATCATCTCCCGACCCCAGCGGAACCCTTCGAGTGATTTCTCCCAGTCGTACGGGTCGGTAAGGAAGGCCGGATCGATGGCTGGTGGGTCGTCCGGGTTGGCGGTATGCAGCGTGACTGAGCCGATGCTGCGAGGCCGCAGATGGCAGGTGTTGATCGTCATGCCATGACCCTTGATGCGCATCCGGCCGTGGTCGATCACGTAGGCGGGCAGGGCGTGCATCTGGATGTCGGGCGTCGCTACGTCGGTGCCGCTGCGGACGAACATGCCGGCCTCGCACACCGAGGCGGTGATCGGTCCGGTCCTGGTGGTGATGTACTGCAGACCGGCCAGCGCAGCCTTGTCCGGCCGATCGGAGGAGTTGTAGCTAACCGGTGCCGTAGCCGCGGTCAGGTACACGTCCATGTGGTCCTGGAGGTTTTTCCCTACTCCGGGCAGGTCATGCACGACGGGGATACCGAGTGCGCGAAGCTCGTCGCCCGGGCCGATCCCAGAGAGCAACATCAGCCGCGGACTGTTCACCGCCCCGCCGCTCAAGATCAATTCGCGGTCGACTCGGACGGTGACCGGCTCGTCTTTGCGGATGTACTCCAGCCCGACGGCACGGCCGTTCTCTACCAGGATCTTGCGGCCTAGCGCGTGGGTCTGGACTGTCAGATTTCGCCGTTTCCGGATCGGCTTCAGGTAGGCGGTTGCGGTGCTCTCCCGGCGGGCATTCTTCTGGGTAACGTCGTACCAGCTGACGCCTTCCTGCGCCGCGCCGTTGAAGTCGGCAATGAAAGGTACCCCGAGCTCCTGCGCGGCGCGGACAAAGGCCTTGCTCAATGGGTTGTGCTGGACCTGCTCGGTGACGTTCACCGCGCCGACACTGCTGTGGTAGCGGTCGTTGAGGCGCTCGTTGGCCTCGGCTCGCCGGAAGAACGGCAGCACCTCTTCATAGCCCCAATGCTTGTTACCGAGCTCCGCCCAAGCTTCGTAATCCTCTTTCTGGCCGCGGATGTAGATCATCGCGTTGATCGAGGTGCTGCCACCCAGGGTGCGGCCCTGCGGGTACCACATCTCCCGGCTGTTCAGCTCCGGCTGCGGAACAGTGGAGAACTCCCAGTTGTAGCGAGGGCCACTGAGCTTGGTGAATCCAACGGGCATGTGGACCAGAGGTGACCAGTCCCTGCCGCCGGCTTCCAGCAGCAGCACGGTGGTGCCGGGATCGGCGGAGAGCCGGTTGGCTACGGCGCAGCCGGCGGCGCCGGCACCGACGATCACGTAGTCGTAGTGGGTGGCAGGCATGGTGGACGGTTCCTTCACGGCTAGGGGACGGACTGACGGGTGAGGGAGGCGATTCGGGAAGGCTTGCGGGACAAAATCAGTCCCATCGGTTCTGGGCGGAATAGTGCGCTGGACATCAGCTGCAGGTCAGTGCTGACCAAGAGCGGCACATCAGCCTTACCGAGCACGTCTTTCTCGAGATCGACTCCGGGGGCGATTTCGATCACGGTCAGCCCATCCGGGGTCAGCTTGATCACACAGCGTTCAGTGACATAGAGGACCTCTTGGCGGCGTCTGCGGCCCATCTCACCGGAGAAAGAGATCTGTGCCACCGCAGGGACGAATTTGCTGATCGCACCATCGGAGATGATCTTGAGCTGGCCGTCCTCGATCTGGATGTCCTTCTTGCCGGCGGTGAAGTAGCCGGAAAAAACAATCTTGGGTGCACGGGTGATGATGTCGTTGAAGCCGCCCACCCCGGCCGTAACATGCGGCCGCGTCGGTAGGTAGGAGGCGTTGACATCACCGGCGCCCGACACCTCCAGGAACGACAGCATGGCCACGTCGAAGCCGCCGCCTTGCAGCAGCGTGAATTGGTCGATGCTTTGCAAGAGCGCCTCGGGGTTCAGTGCACACCCGAATGCGAATCCGGTCGCCGGGAAGCCACCGACCGCACCCTGTTCGATCACCCAGGTGACATCATCGGCATGGCCCTCCTCCAGCAGCACCCGCGGGATGGCGGCGGAAATCCCAAAGCCGAGATTCACGGTGGCGTTGACCTGCAGCTCGGCCGCGGCCCGGCGCGCGATCACCTTCTCCAGACCGAACTCAACTGGTTCGATGTCGTCGAGGTCGCGATGGATCTCACCGGACAGAGCTGGGTCGTAGAACGTCTGGGTGGTCTGCATTTGACCGGGATCGACCACGATGGCGTCCACGAGAATCCCGGGCACGTGGACATCCTGAGTAGGCAGCTGGGTTTCCGACAGTCTCTTGACCTGGGCGATGACGATACCGCCGTTGTTGTGGGCGGCGTAGGCCTGATCGAGTGCCCCGAGAGTGCTGCACTCCTCCTCATACGACAGGTTGCCGTGAGGGTCGGCGGTGGTGGCGCGGATGATCGCAACGTCAATGTGGACGGCCGGGTAGAACAGATAGTCGCTGCCGTCGATCTGCATGAGTTGGACGAAGTCGTCGGTGACCCCGTTCATCTTGGCGCCGTCTAGGCGCGGGTCGGCGTAGGTGCCTAGCCCGACCTCGGTCAGCACGCCCGGCTGTCCGGTCGAGGCGGCCCGGTGCATCTGGAACAGCACTCCGGAGGGGATGTTGAGCGCCTGAATTTGATCATTGTGGATCAGTTGCCGGATCAGCGGCGGGTCCAGCTTCGAGCCGCCGGAGGGGTAGGAGCCAGCCAGCACCCGGCGCAGTTGTCCGGGCCGGCACAGGTGGTCAATCCCCCTGATGCCGTACATGTCGCCGGCGGCGATCGGATGCAAGGTCGTCAGGCCGGCGGGTGTACCGGTCGCTTCGAAACGTTGCCCGATCGCCTCCAATACGGCGTCGGGACAGCCCAGTCCGGACGAGGACGAGATGCTGATGACTGCGGAGTCGGCGATCAGCTGAGCGGCTTCGGCGCCAGTCACCACAGGTACGGTTCGCATAGCTGCGTGGATCCTCCGGTCAATTCAGGCGAGCAGTTGGGGCCGAGGGCAGCCGCAGGTCTCCCGCGGTTCGAGCTTGGTTGGAAACTCTTCGCGAACGGTCGGCTCGGTCGATCCCGCGGCCCGCTCCAGCACGAGCTGAGCGGCCCGGCGGCCGGTCTCGCGAGCTGGCACCGCGACGCTGCTCAGCGAAGGTCGGTTGAGGCCGGCGTCGTGGACATCGTCGAAGCCGATCACTCGGACGTCAGATCCGATACTGCGGCCAACGTCGGCCACTGCGTCGACGACGCCGAACGCGACCACATCGCTGAAGCAGACGACACCATCGACATCGGGGTCTTTGGTAAGCAGGTGCATTGCAGCTTCCCCGGCCGGCGGTCGCGCTGGCTCACATACCACCGAGTGTTCGGAGTCGAGTGACAAGTGGTGGTCGTTCAGGAATGCCGCCACGCCGCTGGCGCGCTCCTCGCGAGCCGAGGAGTCGACATAGCCGCCGACAAAGGCGATTCGCCGACAGCCGTGGCTATACAGATGCTCCGCAGCCGCGTACCCGCCGTCCCGGTTTTGCGCGCCTACGTAATCGGCCTCCATGCCCTTCAAATGGCGGGCCATGAGCACTAGGGGTGTTCCGAGCAGATCCGGCAGGTCGTTGGGCGTGCTGCCATGAGCAGGTACCAGCACAATTCCGTCCACGTTGCGCTCCACCAACGACTTGACCAGCCGATGCTGCAGAGCGCGATCCTCACCGCTAACGGCCAGCAGCGGCACAGTTCCACTGCTGGTCAGAGCGTCCTGAAGGCCGGCGGCAAACTCGGCGAAGTACGGGTTGGTGATATTCGTCAGCACCACACCGATCGCGTCGCTGTGCTGGGTCCGTAGCGATGCAGCGGCTCGGTTATAGACGTAGCCGAGCTCAGTCATGGCCTGGCGGACCCGATCACGGGTCTTCGCGGCGACCAGCGGGCTGTCATTCAGCACCAAGCTGACCGTGGCCCGAGAGACACCGCAGTGCCGTGCCACATCTTTGAGCGTTACCCGCGTCAAAGCTGACCTTCCGAAGGGACTAGATCGATCTAAGTGATTTAGATCGATCTAATCCTGTTAGGAGCCAGATGTCAAGAACGAGTGGCTAGCCAGATCTTCGATAGGCGCCAAGTTGCGGTGCTGGAAGGCTGCGCTGCCAATCAGCTCGCTACCCGGATGATGAGCGCCTCGCCCTGCCCACCGCCGCCACACAGTCCGGCTGCGCCAACGCCACCACCGCGGCGCTTGAGCTCCAGGGCCAGGTGCAGCGCGATGCGAGCGCCGGACGCGCCGACCGGGTGGCCCATAGAGATAGCACCACCGTTGACGTTCACCACGTTCTCGCCTATCTCCAGCTCACGCATCGACTGGATGGCCACCGACGCGAACGCCTCGTTGATCTCGTACAGGTCGATCTGGTCGGGGGTGAGGTTCTCCCGGCCCAAGGCCTTGCTGATGGCGTTGGCCGGCTGGGACAGCAGCGACGGGTCCGGCCCTGCCACAGTGCCGTGCGCCCCGATCTCGGCAAGGATCGGCGCCCCCAGCTCCTCGGCCTTGGCCCGCGACATCACCACCACCGCAGCGGCGCCATCGGAGATCTGCGACGACGAACCGGCGGTCACCGTGCCGTCCGCGGCGAACGCCGGACGCAGTTTTGCCAGTGTCGCCGCCGTTGTGTCAGGCCGTACGCCCTCGTCCTCGTTGACCATCACCGGATCGCCCCTGCGCTGGGGCACCTCCACCGTCACGATCTCGTCGTCGAACAAGCCGTTCTTGTGCGCCTCAGCGGCGCGGCCATGCGAGCCGGCGGAATAGGCGTCCTGCTCTTCCCGGCTGATGCCGCGCAGCTTCGTGTACGTCTCGGTCGCCGCGCCCATGCCCAACTGGTCGAAGGCGCAGAACAGCGCGTCGTGTGCGGTGGAGTCAACGATCTCACCGTTGCCGTACCGGTACCCGCTCCGGGCTTTGGGCAGCAGGTATGGGCCCTGGGTCATCGACTCCATCCCGCCGGCCACCACAACGTCGAACTCGCCGTAGCCGATCAACTGGTCGGCCGTCGCGATCGCGTTCAACCCCGACAGGCACACCTTGTTCACCGTTACCGCCGGTACTGACATCGGAATCCCGGCCTTGACGGCGGCCTGCCGGGCGGTGATCTGACCGGCTCCAGCCTGGACGACGTGGCCCATGATCACGTAGTCGACCTGGTCCCCGCTGATCCCGGCCCTTTCCAGCGCCGCCTTGATGGCGAACCCGCCAAGGTCCATCGCCGAGAAGTCCTTCAGTGATCCGGCGAGCTTCCCGATTGGTGTCCTAGCGCCCCCGACGATGACTGATCCTGGCATGTGTGTCTCCTTACTTCATTTCTTCTTCTTGGGCAGATATAGGTCGGTGATAGTGCCCTCGAACGCCTCGGCAGCCATGCCGATGGTTTCCGAGAGGGTGGGATGCGGATGGACGGTCAGACCGATGTCGGCGGCGTCGGAACCCATCTCGATCGCGAGCGCGGCCTCGGCGATGAGGTCCCCGGCATTCGGGCCGACGATGCCGCATCCGATGATCCGATCGGTCGATTCGTCGAAGAGCACCTTGGTAATGCCTTCGTCACGGCCGAGCGTTAGCGACCGGCCGGACGCGACCCAGGGGAACACCCCTTTGCCATACTTGACGCCGGCGGCCTTGGCCTCATTCTCAGTTACCCCCACCCAGGCCACCTCGGGGTCGGTGTAGGCCACCGACGGGATCACCTTCGCGTCGAAGAAGCTCGGCAAGCCGGCGGCGACCTCGGCGGCGACCTTGCCTTCGTGAGTCCCCTTATGCGCAAGCATCGGCTGGCCGACGATGTCGCCGATCGCGAAGATGTGCGGCACGTTGGTGCGCTGTTGCTTGTCCACCAGTATGTAGCCGCGCTCGTCGACCAGCACGCCAGCGTTCTCAGCGCCGATTGACTTGCCATTGGGTCGCCGGCCGACTGCAACCAGCACTTTGTCGAACGTATCGGTCTCCGGTGCGCCCCCGCCTTCGAACCGTACGCGCAGTCCGTCGTCTGCTGCCTCGACTGCAGTCACCTTGCTCTTGAGGTAGATGTTCTCGTACCGCTTGGTGATCCGTTTGGTCAGCGGCGTGACGATGTCCTTGTCAGCGCCAGGAATCAACTGGTCCATGAGTTCCACGACAGTGATCTCAGAGCCCAGTTCGGAGTAAACGGTCGCCATCTCCAAGCCGATGATCCCGCCACCGAGCACCAGCAGCCGTTGCGGTACATCGCCAAGTTCCAGCGCACCGGTCGAGTCGATGACCCGCGAATCGTCGTTGGGGATGAACGGCAGCGTCATCGGTTCGGATCCGGCGGCGATGATGGCCTGTTCGAAGCTCACGGTCGTGACTGAGCCGTCTTCCAAGTTCACCTGAATCTGGTTCATGGAGGTGAAAGTGCCGTTGCCGCGAACGACCTCGACTTTGCGCTGCTTTGCCAATCCAGCGAGGCCGCCGGTGAGCCGCTTTACCACGCTGTCCTTCCAGTCGCGCAGCTTGTCGAGGTCGATCTGCGGCTGCGCGAAGGACAAGCCATATTCGGCCATCTCCTTCGTCTCAGCGATCACCTTCGCTGCGTGCAGCAGCGCCTTCGACGGAATGCAGCCGATGTTGAGACAGACACCCCCAAGCCTCTCGCCGCGGTCGACCAGAACGACACTCTTGCCGAGGTCAGCTGCGCGGAATGCGGCGGTGTATCCGCCCGGACCGGCGCCGAGCACCAGTACCTCTGCGTGGAGATCGCCGCGCTCGGACACCGGCGGCCGGGCCACTGGCGATGGTGTGGGCGCCGCCGCCTGCTCGTCGGCGGGCGGCGTTTCACTGGTGCGCAGTTCCAAGATGGGGTGTTCCGTGGAGACGGTGTCGCCGACCTTCACTTTGACGGCGACGACGGTGCCGGCCGACGGAGAGGGCACGTCCATGGTGGCCTTGTCCGACTCCAGTGTGATCAGCGGGTCGTCCACCGCGACCGTGTCGCCAGCACTGACGTGGACCTCGATGACCGGCACAGCGTCGAAGTCGCCAATGTCGGGGACTGCAACCTCGATCTTGTCGTAAACACCGCTCGCCGAGCCGTAACCTGTCTTCTCACCCGTTTCCGGATGTCCGCTTTCGTGCACGTGTTCTTTGGGCGGCAGGCCCGGTGCACCCTCGGCGTCCACGACCATGAGCACACTTCCCTGCGAAACGCTGTCGCCGACCGCGACTCGCAGTTCGGAGACAGTCCCGGCCGATGGGGAGGGGACGTCCATAGTCGCCTTGTCCGACTCCAGTGTGACCAGAGGGTCATCGACTGCCACGACGTCACCGGGGCTGACGTGGACCTCGATCACCGGCACGTCGCTGAAGTCGCCGATGTCGGGGACCGGAATTTCGACAGCGCTCATGTTAGTTTCCTCGCGTCTCTAGAGGAGGAGCCGACGGTCGTCTTCGAGCAGGTGGCACAGCTGCCGGGTGAACCGGGCGGCCAGCGCGCCGTCGATCACCCGGTGGTCGTAGGACAGCGAGAGCGGCAGCATGAGCCGGGGGACGAACTTCTTTCCGTTCCAGACCGGGGACATCTTGGACCGCACGACGCCGAGAATCGCCACTTCCGGGGCGTTGACGATCGGCGTAAAGCTCGTGCCGCCGATGCCTCCCAGACTCGAGATGGTGAACGTGCCGCCCTGCATGTCACCCGGGGACAGCTTGCCGTCGCGGGCCTTTTTGGAGATCTCCCCGAACTCCTTGGACAGCTCGACGATCCCTTTGCGGTCAGCGTCCTTCACGACCGGAACCACCAGCCCTTCGGGAGTGTCGACCGCGATGCCGATGTTGTAGAACTTCTTGAGAATCAGGCTGTCCTTCTCCGGCGACAGCGAGCTGTTGAACTCCGGGAACTGCTTCAACACCGAAACGCACGCCTTCACCAGGAACGCCAGCAGCGTCACCCGATAGCCGTCCGCCTTGGCTGCGGTGTCCAACTCCTTGCGGTACTCGTCGAGGTCGGTGATATCGGCCTCGTCGTTGTGGGTGACGTGGGGAACATTCAGCCAGGACCGGTGCAGGAACGGCCCGGACAGCTTCTTGATACGTGCGAGCGCCTTGGTCTCCACCGGACCGAACTTCGAGAAGTCCTGGGCCGGGATCTCCGGGATGCCGGTACCGGTCGCGGGAGCTGCGGCAGCCGGAGCCTGGACTGGGCCACGCAAGAAACCCAGCAAATCGTCCTTGGTGATCCGGCCCTTCGGTCCAGTGCCCGTGACCGCACCCAGGTCGATGTCGAATTCCCGGGCCATGCGCCGCACGCTGGGGCCCGCATGGACACCCGCTACGTCGGGCGCTGCTGCCGCAGGCGTCGCAGGGGCTGGCGCGGCCGCCGGAGTGGGGGCCGCGGCCGGAGCAGGGGCTGCA
>DATEWO010000437.1:0-19999 GCA_035257925.1 Propionibacteriaceae bacterium
GCCGGGATTGCCCGCTGGGGCCGAGGTCGGTCCAGTGCCGGTGTGGAACAGGCCAAGTGCGCCGGTGTAACAGGATTGCTCGTGCTCGTTCAGCGTGGCGTTGCCGTGCTGCCGGGAGGCCAACGGCCCGGCGTCGCGACCGGGCAGGCGGGGCAGTACCGCGTCGGTCGGGGTCAAACCGATCCAGTGCCGCTGGAAGACCTTCTCGTTGCCGGGGTCGAGCAGGGAGTCGGCGTAGGAGCGGGTGTCACCGCCGTACCACCAGGTCTCCTCGAACTTCTCCAGCAGGGCACGAGCCTTCCCCAGCGCCCAGGTGCGGGTCTCGCTGTCGCCCATGGCCTGGGCCATGTCGGCGAGGTCGGCGTAGCCGCGGATGGTGTAGACCGCGTTGTCCAGCTTCTCCTCGCCCATGCCCGGACGCTCTACGTTGCCGAGGCCCTCCGGCCAGCCGTCTCCGTCCTCGTCCAGCCCGGCGACAAACTCCATCGCGGCCTTGCTGGCCGGATACAGGTCCTTCAGGAAGGCCTTGTCCCCGGTCCAACGCCAGACCAGCGCGACGGCTGAGGGGTACTTCGACGATTCGTCGGTGTTGCCCGGGTCGGCGTTGGCGCCGAAGTACACCGCGCCGTCGGGGGTCACCTCGTGAACGATCTTGCCGCTGCCCTCATTGACAATCTCCGACACATCCCGCAATGCCCGCAGGTGGTCCTTGATCGGACCGAACTGCCCGGCGGCGACCGAGGCAAACGCGGTGTACTCCCCATCAGTGCCGAACAGCCACGTGTAGTCGGGCCACCCCGCACCCAGCCAGCGCATGTAGTCCAGCGTGGCGACCGGCGGTGGGTAGTTGCGGCCGGCGTTGGTCTCCCGCAGCTGGGCGTCCTTGACCTCCTGGACCGAGGCGGCCAGCATCTGCTTCGACCAGCGCACGCTGTCCTCGAGCAGCCGGTTCCCGGGCAGTGAGACATCACTCAGACTGTTCAAGCGCTCGCGGGAACTCACGACTGCGCGGAGGGCTGCCTCGGGGTTGTCGAGCGCCTTGCGGAGCTCGGCGCGTGCCTGCGCCGGTCCGGAGACCGATCCACCGACCCCGAACCAGACGGTCTTCACCTCGCCGGCCCGGAGCTTCACCTTGTACCCGAGCCGGCCACCGGCGCCCCTTCCGTACTCAGTATCGTCACAGCGCTCGGGCTGCGGCGGTGCGCTCGGACCGGACGCCGGGCAGATCACTGCCGGGTCTTGTGGGCCGCGGAAATCCCTCCCCGTCCTGGATGCGTAGGGAGCCAGGGCGCTCCCGAAGGCTGCGGCCCAGTCGTGGGACTCAGAGTTCGACTCCGGCGGCGTGCCCTTGTCCCGAAACAGCAGGTGCTTGCCCTGGAGCGATGCCGAATCCGCGAGGTTGACCTCGGTCTGACTGGGCTCGGTCTCACCCCACGGGTAGGACGAGAGCAGCTCCGAATGGGCGTCCGCGCGTAGCGTGATGGTCCGGGTGCGGTCAGCCCGGAGACTCAGCCCCACAAGCGCACCAGAGACACCGCGAGGCACGAAGTCGGTGCGGCTCGCCGATACGCCGTCGGTGGTTGGCAGGTCCGCCCGCACATCCCCCCAGCCTGAGGTGGTCTTGGTGGCCTCGCCAATCCAATCGCCGTTGACGTTGAACCACATGCCGTCGAGCAGCTTCAGGTTCGGAAGCCAGAATCCCCCCATCTCGCCGCGGGTGTGGAAGCCGGCGGCGGGATAGCGACCGTCAGCCGTGCCGAGAGCCCAGGCCCGATCGCCGGTCACCACGAACCGTCGATCCGAGAGCCGCGTCGTCTCGGACAGCTCAGGTGATCGTGCGATCGCGGGATCGACGACTGGGCCGGCTGCAGCCTGAGCGGGAACCGTGAGGGGTGCAGCGATGAGTAGCAGGGAACAGGCTGCGGTAGCGCAGGCAACGAGGCTCCCCCGAGAAGTGCGATGCACGTTTGCCTCTCCTTTGAACTGCGGACGCGCAACGCGCCGCTCGAGAGGGAAGGGATGCGCTCAGCGCACTGATCGAGAAGATGGCGCGTCTCGCGCACAGGACCTTGATCTTCCTATCGGGTGGGCAGTGTGTAGCGCAAGAGTGCAACGGAATTATTGAGTCGGAACAAATCCGCGCGATCCGCCGCGAGCGGCAGCGAGCATCAAACACAGCGCGAGCAGCACGCCCAAAGTACTTGCGGCAATCGAGCAAGATGGGCCACATGCATGGCGCTCGAACAGCAGTCTTGCTGCTGATCGTTGCGCTGTTGTCTGGCGTTCCGACACCGGCGTATGCGGAAGACCAGGTGATCGAGACCGAGCTGATGGTGCCCGGTACGCCCGAGCCGGATGGCAAGCCGATCAAGCTCGACGCGACAATCCTCACCACAGACCCCGCCACACCGCACCCAGCTATCGTGCTGGCACACGGATTCGGCGGCACCAAGACCGACAGTGAGGCGACCGCGCGTACGCTCGCGCTGGCCGGTTACACAGTGATCATCTACACCGCCCGTGGCTTCGGCGCTTCCGGCGGCCGCATCCACCTGAACAACCCCGCGTACGAGGGAGCCGATGCCCGGAAGCTGATTGACCTTGCCGCCGGCCGCCCCGAGGTTGCCAAGGACGGCGCTGATCCTGTGATCGGGTTCGCCGGCGCGTCCTACGGGGGAGCGGTGTCGTTCCTCGTCGCTGGTTTGGATCATCGTGTGGATGCCATCGTGCCGGCGTTCACGTGGCACAGCCTTCGGCAGGCGCTCTTCCCGCAGCACCAGGTTGACGGCGATGCCAAGTCACCGGCCGATGTCAGTCCCGCGAACCGCCAGGGAGTGTTCAAACAGCGTTGGGCCTCATTGTTGTTCTCTAACGCCAGCGGACAACCGGGTACGGCGAACCAGGGGGAGTCCAACAACAGCAGCTCCTTATGCGGTCGATTCGACCCGGAGCTGTGCCGGGGCTACCTCAGCGCCGCTGCGACCGGCGTAGCGGACGAGGAGTTGAGCAAGCTGCTGGACGAGTCCGGTCTGGAGAAGATCGTGCCTGGGATCAAGGCGCCGACGCTCATCCTTCAGGGCGAGGATGACACGTTGTTCCCCCTCGACCACGCTGATGCGAACTTCCGAGGCCTGCCCGCCGATACCGCCGCGACGATGAAATGGGTGGCTGGCGGCCACGACGGTGACATTTCGGTCGACACGCTGATTGATGATCTTGAGGGATGGTTCGGGCGCTATCTGAAGCGGGACGGCAGCGCCGCCGACACCTCATTTTCGGTGCTCGTGCCGGAGACATCACTGCTTGGGGAGGATCGTGGTACGCGCGACCCCGAGACTCTCCTTGTTGAGTCTTATCCGGGCCGCGGGTCTGATCTCGCAGTTCAGCAGATAGCGCTGACGGGCCAGCCGCAGAACATCGTGGCTCCGCCAGGGGGTGCGCCTGCGGGATTGACCAACCTTCCGGGGACTGGCGGTGCATTCGGCAGGGCATCGAGCGTGGCGGGCTACGCCCTCGGCGTACTGCCAGGTCAGTCGGCTGTCTTCAGCAGCGAGCCGCTGACCACGCCGCTGGCGCTGATCGGCAGCAGTCGGATCGATCTTGACGTGACCGGAAGCACTCCGACAGCCACCCTGTTCGCATCACTGTGGGATCTCGGTCCCGACATTGAACGCACGGAGAACGGCAGGAGCAGTGTTGCTCCTAGTTCAGCGGTGCTTCCCCAGCTCCAGGTTGCACCGGTGAAACTTGATGGTCTGGATCCCACTCAGCCGCTGCGCGTGACGGTTGCGCTCCCTGCGGTATCCCACAAGGTCCCTATCGGCCACCGCTTGCAATTGGTGATCAGCACGACCGACCAGGCCTACGCCAATGCGGTACAGGCGGCACGCTACGAGGTGAGGCTGGCCGGCGATCGGGCCGCGGCGATTCCGCTGCTTTCGACCACAGCACTGAACGCGAACACCCTGGACATTCCCCTTCCGCTGCTTGTTGGAGTGGCTCTGCTGGTCGCTGCTTCAATCGTTGCTGTGCTGATTCTTTGGCGCAGGCGCCGCAGAATTCACACAGATCCTGAGCTGGCCGACATTCCACTCGTCGTGAACGATGTGGTGAAGACCTACGGTGACGGGTTCCGAGCGGTGGACGGTGTGTCCTTCCGCGCAGAGGCCGGCCAGGTCGTCGGGTTGCTCGGCCCCAATGGTGCCGGAAAGACCACAGTGATCCGCATGCTGCTTGGCCTGATTCGGCCCGACTCGGGCTCGATCTACGTCAACGGCCAGCCGGTGCACGCAGGTGCCGATGTGCTCAGCTCTGTGGGCGCCTTGATCGAGGGCCCTGGCTTCCTGCCGCATCTCAGCGGCATGGCGAATCTGATGGCCTACTGGCATGCGACCGGTCGCCCATTAGAGGAGGCTCACCTGGATGAGGCTTTGGAGATCGCCGGCCTTGGTGCAGCCATCGACCGCAAGGTACGCGGGTACAGCCACGGAATGCTGCAGCGACTTGGTATCGCCCAGGCCATGCTTGGCCTGCCAGCCCTACTCATACTCGATGAGCCGACCAATGGCCTGGACCCACCACAGATCAAGGCGATGCGTGCCGTGTTGGCTGACTACGCCGCCGCGGGTCGTACGGTCGTCATCTCTTCCCATCTCTTGTCCGAGGTCGAACATACCTGTACTCACGTCGTGGTGATGGACAAGGGCAAGGTCGTACTCACAGGCGCGGTCGAGGAGCTCACCGCAAGTGACACTGTTACGTTGATTGGACTATCCGATGTCGGCGATGTGGGCCCGGCCGGCCGGGCGTTGCAGGCTCGAGGGCTCCGGGCCGAACCTGAGGGCAAGCTGCTCCGCGTCAGCGGCGACCTGCCGCGCCAGGCGATTGTGGCGGAGCTGGTCGCAGCCGGTTACGGCGTCGAGTCAGTGGACGGCCACCGCCAGCTCGAGGAAGTGTTCATGAGTCTCGTCGGCACCGACCAAGGGCTGGAGCACAGTGACGAGGCCGCACGATGAGCGTTGCCACTCTTGTCCAGTCGGCCCGTCCGCCGTTGCCACTCTGGGCCGAGATCGGACGGCAGCTGCGGCGACGCCGCACCATTGGCATCTTTACGGTCCTCGCGGTCTTGCCGCTCGTGTTGCTGCTGGCCTTCTGGCTTGGCGATGGCGACGGCAACTCCGGGGAGCGCGGGTTCGTCGACCTCGCTCAGGAAAGCGGAGCGAACCTGGTGATTTTCACGCTCTTCGCCTCGACGAGCTTTCTGCTGGTGGTCATTGTGGCCCTGTTCGCGGGCGACACCGTCCCCTCCGAAGCGAGCTGGGCCAGTCTGCGTTACCTGCTGGCCGCTCCGGTGCGACGCGAGCGCCTGCTGCGTCAGAAGCTGGTGGTGGCGACGCTCTCCTCCGTGGTCGCCTTCTTCTTCCTGCCCGCCTGGACGCTGGTCGTGGGCGGAGTCGCCTATGGCTGGGGCCCTTATGTCGGCCCGACTGGAACTCAGATCGGCTGGCCGGAATTCGCGGGTCGGCTCTTGATCATCGTCGGCTACCTGTTGCTGGTGATGTCGGTGGTGGGCGCATTTGCCTTCATGCTCGGCGTGCTCACCGATGCGCCGCTCGCAGCCGTGGGCGGCGCAGTGCTGTTGATGATCTTGTGCGCAATCCTGGATTCGATCACCGCGCTGGGGAGCATCCGGGACGGTCTTCCCGGTCATTACGCGTACGCCTGGCGGGACGCCCTCGCACCGACCATCGACTACTCCGACATGATCACCGGGGCGCTCTGGTCAATCGGCTACGCCATCATCGCCATCTGGATTGCCTTCTGGTACTTCCTGCGAAAGGACATCACCAGCTGAGCGTCACGCCTTCGAGTCATCCGGGCCGTTACTAAGCGGGCCCGCTCCCAGGTGCTCGGCAAAGAATGCCTCGATCCGCCGCCAGGCATCGGCTGCCGAGACCGGCTCAGGTCCCGCATGGGCCAGCTTTGCCACCGGTCGGAACAGCAACGGGCCATTCGGCTTGTCGTTCAGGAAGCAGTGGCCGGCCGCCGGATAGACCTCGACGTCATGTGGTACGTCGTGCGAACGCAGGGCCTCTCGCAGCGCAGGCACGCTCTTGGCCGTCCAGTCCCTGCCGCCGTAGCTGGCCACGATGGGGCCAGCGCGTGCCGCCAGCTCATCGATATCGGACGGCACCATGCCGTAGTTGACCGATGCGGCGTCGTAGCCTTCCGCAGACAGCAACAAGGCAAAGCCGCCGCCCATGCAAAAGCCGATGACACCCACCTTGCCCGTACAGTCAGGGTCGGCTCGCAGCGCCTGTCGACAGGACTCGATCAGCTCGAACGGTTTACCCGCTCGTGCCTGGAACGCCCGGAACGTGCTGACGACACATCGCAGCCACGGCCCCTCACCGAGCAGATCCGGGGCGTACACCAGATATCCGGCAGCGGCCAACCGAACCGCATGCCACCGCAGTACGTCATCGATGCCCCAGCCCTCGTGAAGCATCACCACACCCGGCCAAAGTCCCGGGGCATCCGGTCGCGCTGATACCACGGTGCGGCCATCGAGGACGATGTCGGCCGTCCTCGTCTCCATGGCGTCACGCTAGCGGCTGCCTCCAACCACCGGTCTGAGCCATGCAAAACTCACCCAATGGAGATCATTCAGGTCGCACAGCACGCCGATGACCTGGAGCGTGCGCGGGCCTTCTACCAGCGTCTGCTCAACGCCGAACCGGCCGGCTTCTTCGACCCGCCTGGCCTGCTGTTCTTCCGAGCAGGTGCAGTCCGCCTGCTACTCGAGCAGGCAGCGACAAGCGCGCTGATCTACCTCAAGGTCGATGACGTGCGTACCACGATCGAAGCGCTGCGCGCCGATGCTGTGGAGATCGTTGCTGAGCCGCACGTCATCTTCCGCCATACCGACGATCGTCTGGGTCCGGCCGGCATGGAGGAATGGATGGCCTTTGTGAAGGACTCCGAGGGCAACACCGTCGGCTTGGTCAGTCACCGCAAGGAGACCTCATAAGGCATCTCCGACGGAGGACGGACGGCACAAGCGAGTAGTCAGTTCGCGGTTTGGCGGACGCTTCTGGCAGAATTCATGCCGCATCTGTTGTCGTTCGGTGCCCTCTCACCCCGTACGGCTCAGATCCAAGAGATCATCGCCAGCGCGACCCCACCGCGTGAGATGGGATCACCGCAGGAGTGGCCGGCCCGTGGGCCGGTCGCAACACCACCACAGGAGAAACCACACACGTGGCTGTCAAGATTCGTCTGAAGCGATTCGGCAAGATCCGGTCGCCGCACTACCGCATTGTTGTTGCTGATTCTCGTACCAAGCGTGATGGCCGCGCCATAGAGGAAATCGGCAAGTATCACCCCAAGAATGACCCCTCGCTTATCGAGGTCGACTCCGAGCGCGCCCAGTACTGGCTCTCGGTTGGCGCGCAGCCATCCGAAGCCGTCGTCGCATTGTTCAAGCGCACGGGCGACTGGCAGAAGTTCTCGGATGACAAGTCCCCAGCCGGAGTCCTGCCGCAGCCGGAGAAGCCCAACAAGACCGACGTGTTCAACGCTGCGCTAGCCGACGCGGGCAAGGCGCCCAAGGCGGCTCCGACCGCGACGGCGAAGAAGGCAGCGTCCAAACCTGAGAGCACCA
This sequence comes from Propionibacteriaceae bacterium, assembly GCA_035257925.1. Lineage (GTDB taxonomy): Bacteria > Actinomycetota > Actinomycetes > Propionibacteriales > Propionibacteriaceae > Microlunatus. The sequence goes on from DATEWO010000437.1 coordinate 7,664, forward strand.
AGGTTGACCCCGCCTCGGTCGAGGGCACTCCAACCGAAGCCCAGCAAGCTGCCGACGCCGGCGTTGCCGATGCGGATTCCAGCGAGTCCTAAATGCTTGCCGACGCACTCGAGCATCTGATCCGGGGGATTGTCGCGCATCCCGACGACGTCACCGTGAAGGAAAAGGATCTCCGTCGCGGGCGGATGCTCGAGGTTCGGGTGAATCCGGACGATGTCGGGAAGGTCATCGGCCGCTCGGGCCGTACGGCAACCGCGCTACGCACGGTGATCGGCGCATTGGCCGGCGACCAGGACGTACGTGTCGACTTCGTTGATGTTGATCGGCTCGCGCGTCGCGGGCCGGGTAACCGTCGCCGCTAAGTAACTGCCAGGCCATCCAGTAGGCGGCGCGATTGAACGCCGTCGGATCGCGCACCGGCGCGCTGAGGAGAAGGGAGCGGACACGCCTTTCGTCTGCGACCGACGACGAAGTAGCCGGATTCCAAGCGCGATCCGCAGCGAGCGGAGCGAGCAATGGAAATAGTCGTCGGTGTTATCGGACGGCCTCACGGCGTACGGGGCGAGGTTGCGGTGGAGCTCCGCACCGATGAGCCGGAGCGCCGGTTCGCCCCTGGTCAGGTACTTGGGGAAGAAGGCGGTGCGCGGCACTTCACGGTGCGCTCGGTCCGTGATCACTCTGGCCGGTTGCTGGTCAGGTTCGCTGAGCTGGTCGACCGGACCGGAGCCGAGGCCGCACGCGGCACACTTCTGACTGCTGCAGTGGAGGCCGACGAGCAGCCGGCGGAGCCGGGAACGTTCTACGACCGGCAGTTGATCGGCCTGCGCGCCACCACCCCCGACGGCGCTGAGGTCGGCAGCATTCGTTCGGTGCTGCACTTGCCGGCGCAAGACGTTCTGGAGATCGAGACGGCCGACGGCCCTCGGCTGGTGCCGTTCGTGGAGGCGCTGGTGCCTGATGTCGATCTAGAGGCCGGCCGCCTCATCGTCGTCGATGTCGCCGGTCTGCTCGACGATCGAGGTGACGCTGATGAAGATTGATATCGTCTCGATCTTCGTCGAGTACTTTCAGCCGCTGCGCCTCTCCCTGGTCGGTAAGGCAATCGAGAAGGGCATTGTGGACCTTCAGGTTCATGATCTTCGCGACTGGACCAGCGATCGACATCGGACCGTCGACGATACGCCCTACGGTGGCGGCGCCGGCATGGTGATGCGCCCGGAACCTTGGGGGCGTGCACTAGATGCCTTGACGGCTGGACAAGCCGAACCGCGATTGCTCCTCCTTTCACCGTCCGGCCGGACCTTCACGCAGCCCCTCGCGCACGAGCTTGCGGTGGAGCAGCACCTGATCTTCGGCTGCGGCCGCTATGAAGGCATCGACGCCCGCGTCGTCGAGGATGCGGCGCGGCGGATGAGAGTCGACGAGCTGAGCATTGGTGACTACGTGCTGAGTGGTGGAGAGGTGGCGGCCATGGTGGTGATCGAGGCGGTAGTGCGGCTATTGCCGGGAGTGATCGGCAATCCGGAGTCCCTGACCGAAGAGTCGCACGGCGCCCTGAACGAAGGCTTGCTGGAGGGCCCGGTCTATACCAAGCCGCCCAGCTGGCGTGGGCTGGAAGTCCCCGAGGTGCTCTTGAGCGGCCATCACGAGAGGATCGCCGTATGGCGTCGGGAACAAGCACTGGCACGGACGCGAGAACGACGGCCCGACCTACTGCCTAAATCTGGGCAGCAGGACGGTCCTGGCTGAAGCAGCAGGCCCAAACAAGCTGTGGTGAAAAACACCAGCGAGCGCGGTGGTCTGAAGTCGCTGTCCAGGCGCCCCGAGTTCTAATGTGGCTGCGTGGCAACAATTTCGTTGACGCCCGCCCAGCAGGCGACTAGGTCAACTGTTGCGCTCAAGGCCATGATGGCTGTCACTGGCCTCATCTTGATCGGCTACCTACTGGCCCACATGTACGGCAACCTCAAGATCTTCGCCGGGCCTGAGGCATTCAACGCTTACGCACACCACCTGCGAATCCTCGGTGAGCCGCTCCTCCCGCGCACCGGAGCGCTCTGGATCATCCGAGTCGTTCTCATCGTCAGCGTGCTAGCCCACATGTACGCCGCATTCAGCTTGTGGTCGCGGGCACACAGGGCGCGCGGGGGGATGAGGCGGTACTACAGCAACAAGGCACGGACCGGGGTCCAACGGACCTATGCCTCGTACACCCTGCGCTGGGGCGGTGTCGTCATCCTGCTCTTCGTGATCTACCACCTACTGCACCTGACCTGGAACATCATCCATCCGGGCGGTGCGGCCGCCGAGCCTTACGAGCGGGTGGTGAACGGTTTCCAGATCTGGTCGGTGGTCCTGGCGTACACGATCGCGGTGATCGCGGTCGGCTTCCATGTCAGGCACGGGATCTGGAGCGCCCTGACAACACTCGGAGCCAACACCTCGAGCCTGGCGCGACAACGCCTGAACGTCCTCGCGTACGCGGTGGCCGGGGTGCTCACAGTTGGCTTCCTGCTTCCTCCCTTCGCCATCCTGTTCAGGTTCGTGGGCTGATGGACGATTGCATTCCGAGCTTGATGAGGTGCACGTGACCAATTCCGACATGCCGGACTCGCTCGATGCCAACTCGTTCTACATCGAGGGCGCTGATATCGCTGATACCAAGGCGCCTCAAGTGCCTATCGAGAGGCGTTGGGAGGAGCGCCGCTTCGGTGCCAGGCTGGTCAATCCGGCCAACCGTCGCAAGCTGAGCGTGATCATCGTTGGCTCCGGACTCGCCGGGGCCTCCGCGGCGGCAACCCTTGGCGAGGCGGGCTACAACGTCGCCTGCTTCTGCTACCAGGATTCACCGCGGCGCGCCCACTCCATTGCCGCCCAAGGCGGCATCAACGCTGCCAAAAACTACCGCAACGACGGGGACTCGATCTATCGGCTGTTCTACGACACCGTCAAGGGTGGAGATTTCCGGGCCCGGGAATCCAATGTCTACCGGCTGGCGGAGGTGAGCGTTGAGATCATCGACCAGTGCGTCGCCCAAGGAGTGCCGTTTGCGCGTGAGTACGGTGGCCTGCTCGACAACCGGTCGTTCGGCGGCGTCCAAGTCTCGCGAACCTTCTACGCTCGCGGCCAAACCGGGCAGCAACTCCTGATCGGGGCGTACCAGGCATTAGAGCGCCAGATCGCCGCCGAAACGGTCGAGATGCATACCCGGCACGAGATGCTCGAGCTGATCGTGATCGACGGCAGGGCCCGCGGCGTCGTCATCCGCGACATGGTGACTGGAGGCATCGAGACTCACTTCGCAGACGCGGTGGTACTTGCTACCGGCGGCTACAGCAATGTGTTCTTCCTCTCCACCAACGCCATGGGGTGCAACGTCACAGCGACTTGGCGGGCCTACCGCAAAGGTGCCTACTTCGCGAACCCGTGCTTCACCCAGATTCACCCCACGTGCATTCCAGTAAGCGGTGAGTACCAGTCCAAGTTGACGTTGATGAGTGAGTCATTGCGCAACGACGGCAGAATCTGGGTGCCCAGGAGCGGCGAGGACAAGCGCGACCCTCGGAAGATTCCTGAACAAGATCGCGACTATTACCTGGAGCGCATCTATCCGTCGTTTGGCAACCTGGTGCCGCGCGACATCGCCTCTCGTGCGGCCAAGAACGTTTGCGACGAAGGGCGCGGTGTCGGGCCCGGCGGGCTCGGGGTCTACCTTGACTTCGCTGATGCGATAGCGCGACTCGGCCGGACATCCGTGGAAGCCAAGTACGGCAACCTCTTCAGCATGTACGCCCAGATCACAGGCGAAGATCCGTACCAGACACCAATGCGGATCTATCCCGCCGTGCACTACACGATGGGCGGGCTCTGGGTCGACTATGACCTGGAGGCCAGCATTCCCGGACTCTATGTCACCGGTGAAGCCAACTTCTCCGACCACGGTGCAAACCGGCTGGGCGCCAGCGCCTTGATGCAGGGCTTGGCCGACGGCTACTTCGTGCTGCCAAGCACGATTAACGACTACCTCGCGGATGGGCCGTTTCCCAAGGTCGACGCATCTCATCCCGCTGCGGTCGACGCAGTCGAAGCGGTCCGCTCCAGGATCGACAAACTGCTGTCCGTGAACGGTAACCGGACGGTGGATTCCTTCCACAAGGAGCTCGGGCGCCTGATGTGGGACTACTGCGGGATGGAGCGGAGCGAGGAGGGCCTGCGCAAGGCGCTGACCCGAATCCGAGAGCTGAAGAAGGAGTTCTGGTCCGATGTCAGGGTGCTGGGCACGAACGAGGAGCTCAACCAAGCGCTGGAGCGGGCCGGTCGGGTTGCGGACTTCTTCGAGCTCGGTGAGCTGATGTGCATCGATGCGTTGGTCAGGCGTGAGTCATGTGGCGGCCACTTCCGGGTTGAGAGCCAAACCCCAGACGGCGAAGCGTTGCGGGATGATGATGACTTCGCATACGTCTCTGCGTGGGAATTCGGCGGTGAGGACGGGCGGCCGATCCTGCACAAGGAGCCGCTGGTCTATGAGTACGTCGAGATGAAACAGCGGAGCTACAAGTGAACGTCACGCTTCGAGTCTGGCGACAGGCCAACGCACGTGCTAAAGGCAAGATGGCGATCTACCGGGTTGATGACATCTCTGAGGACATGTCGTTCCTGGAGATGTTGGACGTGTTGAACGAGCGATTGACTCTCCGGGGGGAGGATCCCATTGCCTTCGACAGCGACTGCCGTGAAGGCATCTGCGGCATGTGCGGGGTGGTGATCAATGGCGTCGCGCACGGACCAGGGCAAACGACGACATGCCAGCTACACATGCGCTCGTTCTCCGACGGCGACGTAATTGATGTCGAACCGTGGCGGGCCGATCCGTTCCCGGTGATCAAGGACTTGGTGGTGGATCGCAGCGCTTTCGATCGGATCATTCAGGCCGGCGGCTACATTTCCGCGCCGACCGGCACCGCTCCAGATGCCCACGCCACGCCGGTGCCTAAACGGGATGCCGACCGCGCCTTCGACGCGGCGACCTGCATCAGTTGTGGCGCCTGCGTCGCCGCCTGCCCCAACGGCTCGGCGATGCTGTTCACGGCCGCGAAGATCACGCATCTTGGCCTGCTGCCGCAAGGACAGCCCGAGCGCTATTCCCGGGTGGTTGGCATGGTGGCCCAGCACGATGCGGAGGGATTCGGCGGCTGCACCAATATCGGTGAATGCACAGCGGTCTGCCCCAAGGCCATTCCTTTCGAGACGATCTCCAGGCTCAACCGCGACCTGATCAGCGCCCTGACCCATGGCGGCTCGCACTGGCCGAAAGCGGCTCCCAGAAGAGACGAGCTGGAGGAAGAAGAACCCGACATCATCGGCTTCTGACATAGCAAGCGCAATTCGCCGTCCGGAGCCTGTCGAAGGTTGGCACCGGCCCGTGGCGCGTGGTCAGACAGTCAAGACGATGACCAGAGCGGCGACCGAGCCGACTAGCGCGCCGCCGTAGCAGAGCACAGCGATGGGCGCTCCTAACCTCTTCATCTGGAGCCCGTCGTGCAGGGTGTACCGGAACCGGTGCGCCCAGTGGAACAGCATGAGGACAATCAGACCCAGCAGGACAAGCCTGGTGAACCAATGGCTCACCACAGCGTGCAGCTGGTTGTAATCGGGCTGCACCCACCCGAGGGGAATGGCCAGACCGAACAGCACGACCAGGATGGGCAGGAACACCGCCGCCACCACCCCACACCGCTGAACAACAGCCACAGCAGCGGCTCGAGGTGCCGCTTGGTCACCGGAGCACCAGCCAGACAATGAAGGCGGAGACCACGATCAGTCCCGCGTACTGCGAGGCGATCACCATATTCGCCGGTACCCGGCCACCAACGCGAACCACTGTCGCAGCCGGCACAAGCCGGCCAGCGACGCGAACCTCCTTTATCCGCGGCACCCATCGGCCACCGGGTCCCCGAACCACCATCGCCTGGGGGGTGAGCGCGAACCAGGTAACCGTGTGCAGCACCAAGAAGGCCAGTGCTACGACGTTCACCACAATGACCACGGGTGAGGCGGCCCAGCTCAGGAAGTTCTGGTAGGACGCTTCACCCCTTGCGATGGCAACGAACATGATCATCAGGAACACCGCGAACCACGCCACGAAGATGCTGCTGAGCTCACGCATCACGAACAGGAAATACGTGCGCTTCTTGAGCCACCACAGCCTCGACACCGGCTGTCGGTAGGTGGCCGGCGCACTCATCGTGCACCTCGCGGGAGTAGGAACGCCATCACGTTCTCCTGTGCGGCCTTGAGCTTGTATCGCTGGATGGCGCCTGCCGGGTCGACATGCTTTGGGCACACCTTCGTGCACTCACCGACGAATGTGCAGCCCCACACGCCTTCCTTCTCGATGAGGATGTCGAGGCGTTCGCGCTGCCCCCGATCGCGAGAGTCAAGGTCGTACCGCTCAGCGAGGGCGATGGCGGCCGGACCGATGAAGTCGGGTTCCAGGCCGTAGATCGGACAGGCGGCGTAGCAAAGCATGCAGTTGATGCAGTTGCTGAATTGCTTGTACTCCTCGAGCTCCTCGGGAGTCTGGAGGTACTCGCCGTCGATCACTGATAGGTCGTCGTCGCGGACAATCCACGGCTTGACCCGCGGTAGCTTCTCCATGAAGTCCTCGATGTCGACGACAAGATCACGGACGACCGGGAAATTGGTGAGCGGCTCGACCCGAATCGGCCCAGGTGCATAGTCGGTGAGGAACGCGGCACATGTCAGCTTCGGCTCTCCGTCGACGTTCATCCCGCAGCTGCCGCAGATGCCCATCCGGCACGACCAACGATACGACAGGCTCCCGTCGACGTGGTCCTTGATGTAGTTCAGCCCGTCAAGGATCGCCCAGTCCCTCCTGAGCGGCACCTCGTAGCTGGCTACGGTCGGTGCGGAATCCTGGTCCGGGTCGTACCGCGTCACGCGCATTCGAATGCTGTCTGCCATCTCCTGAGCTACCTCCCGTACACCCGCTCGCCGGGTGGCCATCGTGTGATCGTCACCGGTAACCGCTCGATCCTGACCGCACCGTCCGTGTCCCGGTAGGCCAGCGCGTGGTTGAGGAAGCGGGTGTCGTCGCGCGCGGTGAAGTCGGTGCGCTGGTGGGCGCCCCGCGACTCCTCGCGTTGCAGTGCGGACTGCAGGATGGTTTCGGCGATATCGAGCATGTTCGCCAGCTCAAGCGCAGCGACTAGCTCGGTGTTGAACACCTGGGTTGCGTCGTTGAGCTGGACTCGCTCGAGTCGCTGCTGCAACTCGGCCAGCTGATCGACGCCCTTGCTCAGCGATTCGCCGGATCGGAAGATCCCTGCACTGTCCTCCATGGTCGACTGCATCTCCTCGCGGATGTCGGCGATCCGCTCAGAACCACGATCAGGCCTTCGCATGTGATCAATCCGCCGTATTTCGTCCTCGACCTGTTGCATCACCACGCGGGGTGGCTGCTCAGCACTCGCGGCGTACTCCGCAGCAGCCCTGCCGGCTCGGGCACCAAAGACCAGACACTCCGGCAGCGAGTTGGAGCCCAGCCGGTTCGCGCCGTTGATGGTCACGCACGCGGTCTCCCCGGCCGCGAAGAGCCCTTCGATGGGCGTCGCACCGTTGATGTCGGTGTGCACGCCGCCCATCATGTAGTGCACCACCGGCCGGACGGGAATCAGATCCTTGACGGGGTCGATGCGCTCGTAGTTCAAACACAGCTCACGCACCATGGGAAGCTTGGTGTCGATCAGCTTCGCACCTAGGTGGCGCAGGTCGAGATGAACGATCGGCCCGTACGGCGACTCGACCGTCCGTCCCTTCTCGACCTCCTGCACGAAGGCTTGCGACAGTCGGTCCCGTGGTCCGAGCTCCATGCTGCGGAGCACTGGAGTGGGCTCAGGTGTGCCCAGGTCGTAGTCCTGAAGGTAGCGGTAGCCGTCCTTGTTGAGCAGCCAGCCACCTTCGGCGCGCGCCGCCTCGGTGATGAGGATGCCCGTGAACGGGAGCCCGGTGGGATGGTACTGGACAAACTCCATGTCCTTGAGTGGCGCACCCGCCCGGTAGGCCAACGCCATGCCGTCGCCGGTGCAGATTGCGGCATTGGTGGTGTATGGAAAGACTTTGCCGGAACCGCCGTTGCACAGTACGACCGACTTTGCGGTGATGGCCTCGATCCGGCCGGTTCTGAGTTCGATCGCCACGACCCCATGTACCCGGCCGTCGTCGACGAGCAGCCGGGAAACGAACCATTCGTCGTACCGAGTGAGGTCTGCATATTTCAGTGACGTCTGAAACAGCGTGTGCAGCATGTGGAAGCCGGTCTTGTCCGCGGCGAACCAGGTGCGCATGTTCTTCATGCCGCCGAAGGCCCGTACGGCGATGCGCCCGTCCGGTTGTCGGCTCCACGGACAGCCCCAATGCTCGAGCTGCAGTAACTCGCGGGGAGCCTCTTGCACGAACGCCTCCACCGCGTCCTGGTCACAGAGCCAATCGCTGCCGGAGACGGTGTCGTAGGCGTGCTCATCGAGAGTGTCGTCCTCGGCGAAGGCGCCGGCAGCCCCGCCCTCGGCCGATACGGTGTGGCTGCGCATGGGATAGACCTTCGAGACTACGGCCACGCTGAGGCTGGGATTGTTTTCCGCGATGGCGATCGCTGCCCGCAGCCCGGCGGCCCCGCCGCCCACGAGCAATACGTCGTGGGCTGCAGCCACGCCTTCACTCACCACGAAACTCCTCGTCCACGAGCGTTCTCCGCAGCATGCATCCTGACCTTCTGATTACGCCGCCGTCGTGGAACTCTATACGACGGGAGACGAGGCAGCAGGACAGGAGTCTTCCGCTGTGCCGCCCCGGTTTCTGTTATCGGACAACCTTCTGGCAGCGGCCTTGACCAACCTGCAGCTCGTGACGATTTCGTCCTGCTTCCTGGGATGTGGCAGACTTGAGGGCTGCCGTCCTCGCTATACGACACCTGCCACAGGGGGAATGTTCGCGGCGGGAGGCGATTCAACTGGATGTACGAGCGTAGTGACCTGTGGCACTGGCGAGGAACGTCTCATGAGCAAGCTCATTCACGAGCTCGATCAAGCATCGCTGCGCAGCGATATCCCCGCCTTCCGTCCAGGCGATACCGTCAAGGTGCACGTCAAGGTCGTCGAGGGCACTCGATCCAGAATCCAGGTCTTTACTGGTGTGGTGATCTCCCGAGCAGGTGACGGCATCCGGGAAGCATTCACTGTCCGCAAGGTAAGTTTCGGGGTCGGCGTGGAGCGTACGTTCCCGCTGCACAGCCCGATCATCGACAAGATCGAGGTGGAGCGCCGCGGCGACGTACGCCGGGCAAAGCTCTACTACCTGCGGGGCCTGCGCGGCAAGGCAGCCAAGATCAAGGAAAAGCGCGACGCCAGCTGATCACTGGTAGTCCGAGATGGCGTACCGGTGGGGCAAGGCAACGCCGCGGCGCGCGTTGCAGCCGGAAAGCCAGCCCGGGCCGGATCAGGCCGAATCCAACGATTCCGACCAAGAACACCTGACGTTTGGCCAGCACGTGCTGGCCTTCTTCAAGGAGTTGACCGTTGTTGTCGTCGGCGCGATCGTTGTGGCCTCGCTGTTGCGTGGATTTGTCGGCCAGATGTTCCTCATCCCATCGGTCTCGATGGAGAACACGCTTCAGGTCAACGACCGGGTCGTCATTGAGAAGCTCAGCTCCGTCAGACGCGGCCAGATCATCGTCTTCAAGGATCCGGGCGGCTGGTTCACCGGCCCTGCCGTGCCTGAGCGTGGTCCGATCGGGAGAGCCCTGGAGTTTGTCGGCGTGCTGCCCGACACCGGCACTGAGCATCTGATCAAACGGGTGATCGGCCTGCCGGGGGACCGTGTGATGTGCTGTGATGTTGCCGATCGTGTGACGGTCAACGGCCAGCCCCTCAATGAGATCTCCTACCTGGTCACCGGGCCGGACGGCACGCCCACCCAACCATCGGCCATTGAGTTCGGTGTTGTTGTCCCGAAAAACCATCTGTTTGTGATGGGCGACAACCGTGATCACAGCCGCGACTCGCGGTGCCACCTCAATGACGTGCAAGGCGGCCTCGCGAAGGGTCAGAATGCATTCGTGTCCCAAGATCTGGTCGTTGGCCGTGCCATTGTCGTCGTTTGGCCCTTCGACCGCCGACACCGCTTGCCAAGTCCGGATACCTTTGACACCGTCCCGCCCGGCATCCAGCCGGTGCCAGACCTCGCAAAGATCACCGCCGGACCTGAGGCCAGCTGTTGACCACTCCAAAGGCTCCTCCTGCGCCTCCTAACCAGGCGCTTCACGAGGCCCCGCGTACGCATGCCTCGGCACCCAGGACATTCGGTCAACGTGCTTGGGCATTCATCCGGGAACTGCTTATCGTGGTGGTTGGCGCTGTGGTGGTGTCGTCCCTGCTTCGCGCGTTCGTCGGGCAGATGTTCATCATTCCTTCGCAGTCGATGGAGAGCACGCTCTTGGTTGGTGATCGTGTGGTGGTACAAAAGCTCACCGACTTTCAGCGTGGCGATGTGGTCGTCTTCTCCGACCCAGGCGGCTGGCTGGAGGAGGAACCCATCGTTGATCCTCCACCGTGGGACAAGGTGTTGGAGTTCATCGGCCTGCCGACCAGCAGCACCCCTGGCCACCTGATCAAGCGGGTCATCGGGATGCCAGGAGACAAAGTCGTTTGCTGCACCAGCAAGGGCCGCATCACCGTCAACGGCTATCCCCTTGACGAGCGGAGCTACCTTTACGCCGACCCTGACGATGTCCAGGTCGACCCGTCTGAGATCAAGTTCGAAGTGGTGGTTCCCAAAGACAAGATCTTCGTCATGGGTGACCACCGCGATCTGAGCGCTGACTCGCGCTGCCATCTCTCCGACTTGTCGACAAGTCAAGGTAAAGGCCAGGTCGCCTTCGTTCCCATCTCGCAAGTTGTCGGGCCGGCTTTTGCGATCGCAGCGCCGTTCGATCGCGCGGAGCGCCTGCAGCGACCCGAAACTTTCGCTGAGGTTCCAGCCGCGAAGAAGCCGCCACCCGAAAGAGCGGTGATCAAGCCCGCCGGGGTGAACTGCTGATGCCCGCCCCCAAGTCCGCCGCGCCGGTCCTTGTGAAGCGCAATAGCGGCATCTACGGCTATGAACGGGCGCTGCAGCGGATGGGGCTTCATCCGGTGGCCGGAGCCGATGAGGCTGGCCGTGGAGCCTGCGCCGGCCCGCTCGTGGCAGCCGCGGTGATTCTCAGCGATGCCAAGTCACGGCAGATCGCCGGGCTGAAGGACTCCAAGCTGCTGACAGCGCTGCAGCGTGATCGGTTGTATCGCGAGATCACTGAGAAGGCGGTGGCCTGGGCGGTGGCCTGCATCGAGCCCGCGGAGTGCGACGCGCTCGGCATGCACGTCGCAAACGTAATGGCTCTGCGGATGGCCTTGCTCCGACTCGACGTGCCTCCGATGTACGTGCTGACCGACGGGTTCAGCGTGGATGGGCTCGGCACTCCAGGACTTGCCGTCTGGAAGGGCGATCAGGTGGTGGCGTGTGTTGCGGCGGCGTCGATCATTGCCAAGGTCACTCGAGACCGGATCATGTGCGAACTAGACCGGCTTTACCCCGAGTATGAGTTCAAGGAGCACAAGGGCTACTGCACGCCACTGCACCAGGAGAAGCTGGATGCGTACGGTCCCTCTGCCACCCACCGGATGCGCTTCGTGAACGTCTCCCGAACGACTAGAGTCGATGCGCCATGGGACATAGGAGCGGAGCAACTTCCGGCTCTAGCCGCGAGTGATGTCGATGAGTGCTGAAGACCTCGAGCAATACGAGAGTGAGCTGGAGCTCCAGCTCTACCGTGAGTACAAGGACGTCGTCGGTATCTTCACGTACGCGGTGGAGACTGAGCGGCGGTTTTATCTCTGCAATGCTGTCGACCTGAAGGTGCGGACCGAGGGCGGTGACGTCTACTACGAGGTCTCCATGGGCGACGCGTGGGTCTGGGACATGTACCGCCCCGCTCGTTTCGTGAAGAGCGCGAAGGTTCTGACCTTCCGCGATGTGTCGATCGAAGAGATCGCCCATAGCGACCTCGAGGTCCCCAAACCGAGTTGATGTGGCGCGCTTCTCCGGCGTCGGCCGCGTAGCTGTGGTCGTTCCGCAGTCTTCCCAGCGTTTGCCGTGCCGAGACGGCTAACGCGTGTGTATTAGCGGGATTTGTGCCATGCGAGCCGTCTTAAGGCGGCTCGAGTCGACTGGCAAGAAGGTGGCTGGCAGTCCAGTCACGGTGGCTTGCCTCGCATCCCTCTAGTC
>DATEWO010000438.1:0-10764 GCA_035257925.1 Propionibacteriaceae bacterium
AGTCCAAGCACCAGCACCATCCGCAGGCCCAGCCGCAGGAACCGTACCAGGGTGTCGTAGAAAGCGGCTGCGGCATCTCGGGTCAAGATACCTAGCGGAAGCTCATTGAGGTAGATCGTGCGGAAGAGGGCGAGCGCGAGCCCGAGCGCCAGCATTCCGCCCGCGAGGCCGAGCCCGACGCCTACAAGTGCGCGGCGATGGCCTTTGGCGACATAGATACCGATCGCCAGCAAGATCAGCGCCACGATGGGGAGCCAGTTTCCAAGCACATTGAGCAGATTGAAGGCACCACGGGCTTGGGCGATGTAGTCGGATTGGACAAGAACGAATGAGGGGTTGACGTTGGGAATGCGGCTTGCGAGTCCAAACCCTCGGTCGATCAGCCGCTGTTTGACCTCCTGGATGATCGGGCCAAGGTTGATGCTGACAGTGTCGTTCTCAATCGTGATCCCTTCTCGGGTCTCCCCAGTCAGGGCGGCGACTAGCGCCTGATGGGCGCTCCGGTTGGCAGTGGTCCAGGCGTTGGCGAACGCCTCGCTGGCCACCACCTTCCCAACCTCGGTTCGAACGAAGCTTTCGACTCCGGTCGACAGCGGCTGAGACAACGCGTGCAGCTGAGTTGCGACGCGCGGAGGCAACCCTCGCTCAGCGAGCGCGTCAACTGCCTCGTTGGTGATACCCACCACGTCCAGCTGTGTGAAGATTTCGGCGGTGATCCTGTCCGCGATTGCCCTCTGGATCGCCGGATCGTTGGCCAGCGGTGCCACGGTGGCCACGTAACGATCGGTATCGGTGACCAAGTTCTTGGTCCAAACGGCTACTACCGAGATCGGCGCCAGTATGCAGCCGATGACGATCAGCAAGGTGGCCACTATGGAGCGCCACCGCTGCCGCCGCGGTCTTGGTGTTGGAACGACAGGTTGGTCGATATCCGCGGCGGCGACGGTGGAGGCTTGCGAGCGGAGTTCTGCTACCTCGGCACGAAGCCGCTGGAGCTCGACCCGCTCGTCCGGGCTCAGCGCAGTATCGTCGGGCAGCGCAGTACCGTCCTGTTGATCGCTGGTCACGATGGCACCATCCCCCAGAAGGGGAGGCGCGGTCATCACCCTTGGCGGGTGACCTATGCAAAAGCCTTTCGCACTCCACAGAAAGTGGTCACGTACCACAGTGCTTGATCGATTCAGCTGTGTGGTAGGTGACCACTTTCCGAGTGGTCAGTCTTCGGTGTCAGCGTCCTCGGCGGCTCGGTCGGCGCCAGCGGCCTTGGCGTCCTGTTCGATCTCGGCGGTGTCGGCCTTGATCTCCCTGCTCTCGAGCTTGTCGGCCTTGCTCATTGACTGCTTGATGTCGTCTTCCATCTCCGTCACTCCGACGACCACCAGACCTGCCTGCCCCTCATCGAGGTACTCGCCCAGCTCCTTGAGGTCGTGGCGGCTCATCCCAGCTGCTGCATGTCCGCTCACCGCGCCGAGTATGGCGCCGCCGGCGGTCGTAGCCGCGAGCAGCCCGCCTCCGATGGCGGCGAACGGAAACAGCGCCACGACAAGCCCGGTAGCCAGCCCAACACCGCCGCCGAGCACTCCGCCAACGCGGGTTGGGGTTTCATGCTTCTTGGTGATGCGCACCTTCCCGTTGTCTCGCTTTTCGATCACTGCGGCGTCGTAGGCGTCAAGCATGCCGGCCTTGGTGTGCAGGTCCTTGATCAACTGGTAATCCGACTCTGCGTCCTCAACGCTGGGATACACCCCGACGTACGCCACGAACTCTTCGACCGCCATCTCATCTCCTTTGATTCCTCGGTTGGGTTACTGTCCTCGAAGCTGGTCAGCAGTATGTGCCCGCCTGTGATGAGGGTCATCACCCCACGCGGGTGAGTTGCTCGAGTGGCGCTGGCGGAAGGATTGGAATGGCCGACAGAGACAGCGACGACACGGTGGTACGCCTCTCCCGAATGGAAGCGTTCAGCGATGGAGTGTTCGCCATTGCCATCACTCTGCTGGTGCTGGAACTTTCAATTCCGGAGGATTCCGAAGGGCATCTGCTCAGCGCGGTGCTCGGCCTCTGGCCCTCCTATCTTGCCTACATCGTCAGCTTTGCCACGATCGGAGCGACTTGGCTGGGCCACAACTCGATCACGCATTACATGCATGGTGCCAACACCACAGTTCTGAGAGTGAATCTCGCCCTGCTGCTGGTGGTCTCATTTCTGCCGTTCCCCACCAAATTGGTGGCGGAGTACCTCGGCTCTCGTGAAGACGAGAAGGTAGCTGCCACCATTTTCGGCATCACGCTGCTGGCGGCGACTTCACTGTTGTCGGTGATGTGGACGCTGGCGGTGCGTCATCAGCTTGTTCACCCGGCTACCGGCGATGAAGAGATCACCCTGCTGTCGAGGCGGCTCAGACCGAGCCTTGCGCTTTATATTGTGCTTATCGTAGTCGGCTGGTTTACTCCGCTGATTGCCGTGATCGGCTATTTGGTGATCGCTTTCTTCCTCATTTTCCCGATCAAGCTGAACCGCCGGCAGAAGGCCGAGCCGGCTGTCGGCTGATCCGCGCTGAGCGGGGCGAAGCAATCGAACACCAACTCACCCTGCCGGGGTGATGCTGGCTCGCGTCTGACTGGGCAAGCATGATCACCTCACGACTTCTCGTTCAAGGACGGTGGGATACGTGCCTGACTCCAAGCCGAACATCTTGGTGGTCTGGGGAGACGACATTGGGATCACCAACCTGAGCTGCTACAGCGATGGATTGATGGGCTACCGTACGCCGAACATCGACCGGATCGCCGACGAGGGAATGCGGTTCACTGACTCGTACGGGGAGCAGAGCTGCACCGCCGGGCGCTCATCCTTCATCACGGGCCAGAGCGTTTTCCGGACCGGCCTCAGCAAAGTTGGCGTACCCGCAGCGCCGACCGGTCTGCAGGCCGAGGATCCGACGATCGCGGAGTTGCTCAAGCCGCTTGGCTATGCGACGGGGCAATTCGGGAAGAACCATCTCGGCGACCGCAACGAGTTCCTTCCGACGCTGCACGGTTTTGATGAGTTTTTTGGCAATCTCTATCACTTGAACGCCGAGGAGGATCCGGAGCAGCCCAACTATCCGCCGCCGGAGGACTTCCCGAACTTCCGGGACAGGTTCGGGCCCCGCGGCGTGCTGCACTCGTGGGCGACGGATGAGGACGACTCCACTGACCAGCCCCGCTGGGGTCGCGTTGGAAAGCAGCGGATCGAGGACACCGGTCCGCTAACCAGGAAGCGCATGGAGACGATCGACGACGAGGTGCTGGAGCATGGGCTGGACTTCATCGATCGCCAGCACGCGGAGGGTACGCCGTTCTTCGTCTGGTTCAACACCACCCACATGCACTTCCGGACGCATCCCAAGCCTGAAAGCGTTGGCCAGGCCGGTCGTTGGCAATCGGTGTACCACGACACGATGATCGATCATGACTTGGTTGTGGGTGCGCTACTGGACAAGCTGGACGAGCTCGGAATCGCCGACGACACGATTGTCGTGTACTCCACCGACAACGGTCCCCATATGAACAGCTGGCCGGACGGCGGAATGACACCCTTCCGGAGTGAGAAGAACACGAACTGGGAGGGCGCGTTTCGGATACCTGAGGTCATCCGTTGGCCGGGCAAGATCCCCGCCGGTGTGGTCTCGAATGAGATCATCCATCACCACGACTGGTTGCCGACATTCCTTGCCGCGGCTGGGGAGCCCGACATCGTCGAGAACCTCAAAACCGGTCACAGCATCGGCGACATGACGTACAAGGTTCACATCGACGGCTACAACCTGCTGCCGTACCTGACCGGTGAAGTCGACAAGAGCCCGCGCAATGCGTTCGTCTACTTCTCCGATGACGGCGATGTGCTGGGGCTGCGCTTCGACAACTGGAAGGTCATATTCATGGAGCAGCGCCTACCTGGGACGATGCAGCTCTGGGCCGAACCCTTCGTCGCGCTCCGGGTTCCGAAGTTGTTCAACCTGCGCACCGATCCGTTTGAGCGGGCCGACGTCACCTCGAACACCTACTGGGACTGGTTTGTGGACAGCGCCATCCTGGTCCTCACGGCGTCGGCGATAGTCGCGGAGTTCCTCGAGACGTTCAAAGAGTTCCCGCCCCGTCAGAAAGCGGCCAGCTTCACCATCGACCAGGCGATGGCCAAGCTGGAGGCCGCACTCACCTCTGGCCAGTAGGAGCACGCCGTTGACCGACCTGCTCGAGTCATGGAAGGAGGGTCCGGCGAAGTCTGCGATCACCGACTTCGTCGCTCGTGTGACCGAGGAGGGCGGGCCCGATTACGTTGAGCCCGCTGCCCGGGTCGCGGTCTTCGACAATGACGGCACGCTCTGGACCGAGAAGCCGCTGGTCATTCAGCTGGACTTCACCATCCGCCGGTTTCGTGAATTGGCCGAGAACGACCCAGGGTTACGGACAAAGCAGCCGTACCAGGCCGCGTACGAGGGTGACATGCGCTGGCTCAGCGGCGCCATTGTGAAGCATTACCAGGGTGATGACAGCGACCTGAAGCTCTTGATGGTTGCCGTCCCCAAGGCCTTCGAAGCAGTGACCGTCGAGGATTACGACCGGATGGTCAACGAGTTCTTTGGCGAGGCCGAGAATCCGGGGTTGAAGCGGCCGTATCGGGAATGTGGCTATAAGCCGATGGTCGAGCTGCTGCGCTATCTCGAATCTTATGGTTTCGCCACCTATATCGCCTCAGGCGGTGATCGGGATTTCATGCGCCCGGTTGCCGACGACATGTACGGCATCCCGCCGGAGCGGATCATTGGCAGCGCCCTGGGCATCAGCTACTCGAGTGAAGGTGGCGAATCTGTGCTGCTGTACAAGGGTGCAATGGACTTCTTCGATGACGGCCCGGAAAAGCCGGTCCGGATATGGAGCCGGATCGGGCGGCGGCCGATCCTCGCCTTCGGCAACTCCAACGGCGACGTGCCGATGCTGGCGTTCTCGGGAACTCCATCAACACCGTCGCTCCGACTGCTGCTCTTGCACGATGACGCGGAGAGGGAGTTCGACTACACAGCCGGGGCCGAACAGGCGCTCGAGACAGCCAGCCGTGAGAATTGGACCGTGGTGAGCATGAAGAACGACTGGGCCGAGACGTTCCCCACATCCGCCTCGTGAGCGGGCTGACCTGGATTCCGTCCCAGACGTACACCATGGGCTCGGACCGTCATTATCCGGAGGAAGCGCCGGCTCACCGGGTCAGCGTCGACGGTTTCTGGATTGAGACTCACCAGGTCACCAATGCCCAGTTCGAGGAGTTTGTCGGTCAGACCGGTTACCTGACTGTCGCCGAGCGACCGCTCGACCCGGCCGACTTCCCGGGCGCGCCGGAGGAGAACCTGCAACCCGGGTCCATGGTGTTCACGCGTACGGCCGGCCCGGTGAACATTCGGCACATCAACCTGTGGTGGACCTGGACTCCAGGCGCGTCTTGGCGCCATCCCGAAGGCAGCGGATCATCGATCAGCGGACGCGAAGATCATCCCGTGGTACATGTCGCCTACGAAGATGCCCAGGCGTACGCGAACTGGACCGGTCGGAGCCTGCCAAGCGAGGCCGAATGGGAAGCAGCGGCGCGCGGCGGACTGGAGCAAACCAACTTCACCTGGGGTGATGAACTCGAGCCTGCCGGTGACCGGCTCGCCAACTTCTGGCACGGCGACTTCCCCTGGCGACCTGATCTTGGTTATGGCACCACCACACCGATCGGCTCCTTCCCACCAAACGGGTACGGCCTGTATGACATGGCTGGCAACGTGTGGGACTGGACCACCGACTGGTACACAAATCGGCATCCTGCGGAGGCCGACAAGCCCTGCTGCATTCCACGCAATCCGCGGGGCGGCGACATCAGCAGCAGCTACGACCCGCGACAGCCACAATTCCGGGTGCCCCGCAAAGTGATCAAGGGTGGCTCCTACCTGTGCGCTGACAGCTACTGCATGCGCTATCGCCCCGCAGCTCGCAGGCCGCAGATGATCGACACCGGGATGAGCCACATCGGCTTCCGGTGTGTGGTCCATGCCCCCTGAGGGATGCGCGCTGAGCTTGTCGAAGCGCGGACCTCATCCGCCCTTCGACAGGCTCAGGGCGCATGGGTAGCCGTTGGTTGATCTTCAGCTCCCTCCAGGGATATCACCGGGCCTGGCTGCGTCCGGACCTCATTGCCGGGCTCACTGTGTGGACGGTGCTGGTACCCGAGTCGCTGGCGTACGCCAGCATTGCCGGGCTGCCGCCGGTCGTTGGCCTCTACGCAGAGCACCGCGCCAGCGAACTCCACGCGGACCAGAACACCGACGACTGAGATCAGATGATTTTGCGGCGTTCGAGTGCGCAGTAACCGCCCATGCACCCCGCTCGGCGTGGGAAGTTACTGCGCACTGGACTCGAAGAGACTGGTCCAAAGTTCGCCGAACTCAGGCGCCGGTCCGTCATACCCGTTGGCTCTGAGGGCCTTGTAGACGCTGCGGACCACTTGGCGAGGCCAACGGGCTCGCTCGGAGGTGACTCGGATCAGTGTCCAGTGGTCTCGGGCGAAGTCTTCATGGCGGTCGATGTCGCGGTTCCACTGGTTGCGGTCGGTGCGGTGCTGGTCGCCTTCGTACTCGATGATCAACTTGTACGCCAGGTAGACCAGGTCAACCCGGCCGATCGGGCCTCGGTGGTCGCCAATGATCAGGTTGCATTCCGGCATGGGCAGCCCGGCGAGGACCAGGCAGAGCCGAAGCCAGGTCTCGCGCGGTGAGTCCACCCGTTCCCGTATCAACTTCACTGCGGTCCGGGCGGCGACGATGCCGCGACCCGAACGTGTTTGGACCGCCGCCTGGAGGCGCACAAGGGTGGTGCGTCGTAGCCGTAGCAGCGCGTCTCCAGCGGTGACCAGGTCGAGGAGGTTCAAGGTTGAGGCGGCAACCAACCAGCATTGCTCGGGACCGGCGACCCCATCTCGATGCGCCGGCAGCTCTTTGAGCCGTATCACTCTGACATCACGTCTGCGGACCTGCCGGGGATGAGTGGTCGCGAAGGTCATCGGGAGCCGCGAGCCGACATCGACGCCGAGCAGCTGCAGTCCGGTAACCCCAGTCGCGATCGTTCCAGGCGGCAAGGCCAACATGACGGCTCGGACATGGATCCGGTGCGAGTCAGCCGTGGTCGCAGCAACGTAGACACCCTTGGCCAAGCGCCGGAAGCGCGAACCCTGCAGCGTCTTCCACGACACTCCGAGGGCGAGGGCATCTGCGGCGTGAAAGGGTTGCCCATTGAGTGCTTGCGGTACCACGGTCGGGCGCATGAGGACACCCTGCGGCCTCCAGCAGCCAGCTCAGGGTCGTAGAAGCCAATCTGTGGATAGCTTCTTCCGCCGAATGCGCAGTAACCGCCCATCCACCGCGCTCGGCCTGGGAGATTAGTGCGCGCTGATCATGATGACGAATTGTCCGACCGGTCTTGGGATGGTGCGTCTTGTACAGCAGCACGCACTGTCGGGTAGAGGTGGTCTTCGCCAACCAGATCCACGATGCCCGCCTCGTCCAGATGCTCACTCATGAAGCCATGCAGGCGGGCGAAGACGAAGGTAATGGATTCCTCACGCAGTGACTCGATCAGCTCGGTCAGCGTCCGTACGCCAGTGGCATCGACATGATTCAGTGCCTCAGCGTCGAACACCAGCCAGTGCACGCGCGCTGGCGCGCCTGCGACAGCCTCGCGAATCCGCCCCTTGACGTAGTGGGCGTTGGCGAAGAACAGGCGATCATCGAGCCGGTAGACCAATACTCCAGGGACGACTTTGGCCGAGGGATGGAGCCGCACGTCGGCGTAGCGGTTCAACCGCTCGACCCAGCCGAGTACCGCGTCGTGCGGAGTTGCGCTGCGGCGTACCGCATCTACGACGGAGAGGGCGATGGCGAGCAGTAACGCTCGTAGCACGCCGACAGAGATCACTCCCACCACGGTTATGGCAGCAATCGCGACTTCCACTCGACTTATTCGTGCGAGGCCGCGCCACGCCGCGACATCGATCATTCCGAGGGCGGCGGCCACAATGACGGCGCCGAGAGTCGCTACCGGCAGGTACTCCACGGGCCCGGTGAAGAACAACAGAACCAGAGCCGTCACGCCCGCAGAAAGCAGTCCTGAGAGCTGAGTGCGAGCGCCCATCTGATCGTTGACGGAGGTACGTGAGCCGCTGGCGCCGACCGGGAACGCCTGGCTGATCCCGGCGGCCAAGTTCGCGGCGCCCATGGCAGCCAGCTCTGCACCTGCGTGCACGTGCTGGCCGTGGCGGCCGGCGTAGGTGCGTGCCGTCAGGATGCCGCCAGAGAAGCCGACGAAGAAGATGCCGAGCGCGGCTGGGATGAGCTTGAGTGTGTCGAGCAGCCCGACGTCGGGCACTTCGAGCCCGGGCAAACCGGCCGGGATATGCCCGACAACTGCCACTCCCTCGTTGGCCAGTCCCACAACGGCCGAGACCACAATGGCCAGCACGACAACCACGAGGGGTGCAGGCAGCTTCGGAAACAGCCAACCGAAGAGCAGCAGGACAACAAGGCACGTCACCCCGACCATAAACGTCGCCCAGTTGATCTCGTCGATCTCTCGGATGACCTCGAGCAGTTCGCCCGGCGGACTCTCAGCACTGATGTTCAGGCCGAGCAGCTTGCCCAGCTGACCGATGATCAACACGGCAGCAACACCGTGGATATAGCCGATGAGCACAGGCCGTGACAGATAGTCAGCGATCCAGCCCAGCCGGACCAGCCGAGCCCCCAGGAACACACCACCAACGAGCAGCGCCAGCATGGCGGCCAGGGACGCCCGCTGCTCTGGATCGACGGTCATGGGGATCACAGCCGCCCCGACAAGTGCGGCGACAGACCCGTCGGGCCCGACGACCAACTGGCGCGATGAGCCCAGCAGCGCGTACGCAATTGCCGGTAGCAGCAGCGCGTACAGGCCGATCACTGGTGACAGGCCGGCAATTTCGGCGTACGCCAACGATGCCGGCAGCGCCAGTGCGGCGACGGTCACACCGGCCTGCAAGTCCCGTCGCAGGGTTCCGCCGCGATAGCCCGGTACTTCCTCAGAGACCGGGATCAGCCGCTGCAGGAGCGGCCGGCGAGCCGGGCGCTGAAAGGGCGACGCGTCACCCTCGTAACGTTGACCGGCGCCGCCGGCGCTCCCGTCGTTCATGTCGAGAACGTCTCGGCTGCCGAGATCACTCCTCGGTGAAGACCTCGCGCAACTTCGCCTCTTGCTCCTCAGAAAGGTTGCTGGCGATCAGCTCAGCATGGCTGTCCTTGAAGGTGTCCTTGATGCGATCAACAACAGCATCAGAGCTCAGCAGGAACAGCGCAGAGGTGCCCGGCGTGACTCGCTGCTTCACGCTGTTGATGAAGTCGTCACTGATGCCGACGTCGCTCATGGAGCCAGCCAGTGCGCCGATGCCAGCGCCGATGGCAGCTCCCAACAGTGGCACGAAGAAGATCAGCCCGAAGAGCATGCCCCAGAAGGTGCCGCCGAGAGCACCAGCTGCCGTCATGTTGCTCAGCTGGCGGGTCTTTGGCTTCTTCTTTCCCGGTTCCCAGGAGACGACAGCAGCGTCTTGGACCTTGATCAATTCCTGGGCCTGGAGCGCCTGTAGCCTCTGGGCCGCCTGCTCGGCACCGTTGACGTCGTTGAAGGCCCATGCGGTCAGTGTCGCCATGGGGAGTTCATCCTCTCTGCTTGTGGAAATTTGCCGACGGATCCGATAGTGGCGATCCATCCGACAGCATTCTGGGTGATGCTGCGCACCGCCTCACTCTTGGGGGGTGATTCTTGCTCGGTCACCGCGGCATGCCGGCATACCTAGGCCAGGTCAGCTGGACCGCCAAAGCTGATCCAGATGTGTCGCAACCGCAACAGCTGCGCTGGGGAACAGCCGAACGTCTTCTGTCCGAAGATCCGTCGGAATCGCATGACAGCGTCCTCTGCGCTTCCTGGCGGCAGTACAGCCCAGATCTCGAGGCCTACGCTGCTGAGGTCAGCGACCATCTCACGCAGCGCCTGGTGGCCGGCGAACTCAGTTGGTAATGCTGGCGGGCAGTAACAACCAGCAGATCGTCACCAGCACGGCGTTGAAACTGACTGCAAGCAGGTCGTCTCGACGTTCTCTGAAGATCCGCGCGTACTCCGACCTGACCGCGCTCGAAACGTCGGTCAGCTTGAGCGCGCCGCCGGCCACGGGCTTGATTGTCCAGCATCTGTCGATTTCGGTCCCGCGCATGCGTAGTACCAGTAATGCCATTCATCTCGGCCCGCACCAGCGGGCTGACCACACAGAGGAGGACATGATGGCCAAGTTCGTCTACTTGTACAGCGGCGGACAGATGGCGGAAACGCCGGAAGCCCAGGAAGAAGCAATGCAGGTCTGGACTTCCTGGTTCGGCTCGCTCGGCGACTCGGTGGTCGACATGGGCAACCCGTTCGGCGTCAGCTCGACAGTGGCAACTGGAGGCGCGAGTGACGGCGCGACGTCCAAGTTGGGCGGTTACTCGATCATCAACGCCGAATCCCTTGCCGAAGCTGCGAAAAGGGCTGAAGGTTGTCCAGTCCTGCAGTCCGGCGGCAGCGTTGAGGTGTACGAGGCGGTGCCTATGTGACCCCGCCGGCCGGCTTAGTCGGTTGGGTTCGTGGCCGTGCCGAAAGTGTGCGGCCGTGGATTGCCACTCTCAAGCC
>DATEWO010000439.1:0-10903 GCA_035257925.1 Propionibacteriaceae bacterium
ACCTCCGAGTAGTGAAGACATGAACATCTCCACCGCACTCGGAGGTCTTCCTTACGTCAACCACCGAGCCGGAGTGTCACCAACGTTATGACCGAGTACACCTAGGTGCCGGACCGGCACGTCTCACCCGAAGGCCCGAGCGAGTCTGCAAGCGGCAAGGTCGGGGTGATGGATGGCTGAAGCCACTCCAGGTTCAACGGGGGTGCATCCATATCAGCACCCGACGCGATGAAACCGCCTACCCTGCCAGATTGCTCTATCTCGTCAAGGACGCGTGCGGCGTACAGGACTCCTCGGGCGTGCTCGTGGCCAGAGCCGCGGTCGTTCCATCTCGACGCTGAGGGTGAAGGCTCCTGCTCTTGGATGGCTGTGCGCCCCGAGTGCGGATTTCTGCATTGCATCAACGTCCGAGCATGTCTGGACTGAACATCCAAGAAAGCACCAGTTCCCCGGACGACGCGTCCCGGTAGACGGTCCACTTACGTGCGATGTTCGGTGGAAGGGCTGACTTGATGAAGACGTCCGCCCGTTGTCCTGGGCTGACGGGTCACTGTGCCGGTCCCACTGCCGCTGGGAGCCGGTGTTGCTGATCTTGGGTTGGGCAGTTGTTGCGGGCAGGGACAGTGACAGTGCGCCGACATTCATCAGCGAGGATGGGCTGCGCTTCCATTTTCAAGTGCACCGCTTCATCGGGGATTGCAGTCAGCCTTCGTCTGATCACCGGCAGCGGCCTTTTTCAGCCACCGCCAAACCGCCACCCAGGCTCCCGCCAGCACGATTGCATAGGCGAGCAGCAGCCACTGTGTGCGAGAAAGGCTCACCCACCAGGAAAACCCGAAGCCCGCAACATAGAGCCATGTGAACGCGGTAGCGAGGTAAATGATCAGACCAGCCGCCGGGGGGCCAAGCATGCCTCCGAGCGACCTTTCGGGTTGTCCCTTGAACGGGCCCTCGGCCGCGCTCAACGGGAGCCGCTCCTCTAACGTACACGCCTGGACCTCTAATCTCGCGCATCGTTGCATCCCGCGAAGTTCATAGGCGAAGAGCCCCAGCGTCACGACGAATCCCAGAAGTCCAATCGGCCCCAGTAACTCCTGGGTCTGAGGCCTCTCTTCCACTCGCTGGAGGAGAAGGAAGGCTCCAGTGCCCGTCGCCAGGGGCAGCAGCGCCAAGAGCTTGGCCCGGAACTCCGTGATCGCATCGTAACTCGCGCACGCCCGCTCGTAGGCGAGCCCGCGAGGCGTTCCCCTCAGATCCATATTCCTGGCGGTCGCCCTGGGGTCCGAGTCGTCTTGGTTCCCCACGTCGATCCTCCTCTCTTTGAGGCCGGAGTCGGAGGTCTCGGCGCTCGGAGCGTTGGCTCCAGCCGGGCATCACCAACTGTCCAGTGCCCTCGCGGCTTCGTCCGTCCCCTCCGCGCCGGCGCAAACATCGTGACGGATCGTACTCGGCGTCCCGTCGAGGGGTGCAGATCGCTGGGTCGGGCTGCCGCTGTCAGACCTCTGCCTGATCGGGTGAGGCCGTGCCAAAGTATTGGAAGGTCGAGCCAGGCGTTACACATCGCTGAGTCGGCTATCGCTGTCGGACCTAGCTGTCCGAGGGTTGGGCCTTGGTCACGAGCCGCGTGACAACGACACGGAGCGCAGATGGCAGTCCCGGCGGAGGAAGCTTCTGGAACACTCGACTGTTCGTCGGCGATCCGTAGGGATGGCGCTGCGCCGCCTGGCAAGTGACCCGAATCAGTGAATCCTGAGCGTGACTACAGTTGCGGCCTACAAGCCGGGCATGAGCCTCGCCACTCTGGCTCAATTCGGCATCATTGCAGGTCGTCCACTTCGGGAAAGTCTCCTGCTTGAGATGGAGGGGGGTTCCGGACGCGCTGTCAATCCTGGGCTTGTTCCCTGCCGCTCTGCTGATCACCGCGCATCAAGGACCCGTTTGCGGATGTTCGCGGTTTCCGCGACGCCGCCGCCATGGCATTCTCCCGGCCCGGGGCTCAATGGCTGTCGCGCGCCTCACCGTGCTGCGTCGATGCCGTCGATCGCACCAATCGGCGCCACCCGCTCAGCGGACAAGATCGCATGCGGTCGCGGCGGCAGCCCACATGCAGGACACCTTCGCCGGCCTGGAGCCGAAGATCATCAACCGAGAGAGCGCAGAGGCGCTTCCACATCTGACTTACGATGTGTCCGCAAGCCGGTCCCCTTGCGGCGGCCGGTGAACACCGAGCCGGCTTGGGAGGCAAGTCGATAAGGACGGTAAGAGTCTGGCGTCAGTCGGGGGACGGCGCAGCATACTGTCAGTGAGGCGTGGCCGGTGGACCGCGCCGACCTGGGAGGCCCATGTGAACGCCATCGTGTCTCTGGCGCGTCAGTTCGTCGTGGTGCGCTCGATGACGGTCTGGCACGCGCGCGTCGCTCGGGACCCGTTGGCGCGGCTCAACCTTGCCGAGGGTGTTCGCGATCCTTACCACCTCTACGAGGAGGTTCGCCGACGTGGTGCGCTGGTCCGCAGCCCCCTGGTCGGCTACCAAACCGCCAGTCACCACGTGTGCCGGCAGGTGCTCCGGGACCGACGCTTCGGCGTACGCGTCGAGGGTGGCGGGCTCAGCCGGGGGGACGGTCAGCTGTCTCTGCTCGAGCTAGACCCGCCCGATCACACCCGACTGCGCCGGCTGGTCGCTCCCGCCTTCACCCCCCATGCCATCGGCAAGTACCGCCCGCGGATCGAGAAGGTGGTCGACGGCCTGCTCGACGCGGCTTCGCCTGACGGGCCGTGGGACCTGGTCGCCGGCCTGGCCTCGCCGCTACCGATTGCGGTGATCACTGACCTCCTCGGCGTGCCGGACATCAACAGCGCCGCCTTCGCCCGCTACGGCGCCACGATTGGCAGTGGACTCAGCGGGCCGCAATCACTCGCCCACGTGGCTCGGCTGATCGAGGCGGACCGTCGGCTTAGACGGGTCTTCGCGGAGACGTTCGACTATCGCCGCAAGGAGCCCGGTGACGACGTCGTGAGCCATTTGTTGGCCAAGGATTCCGACCAGCTGGCGCCGGACGAACTGGTGCCGCTGTGCATGCTGTTGCTGCTGGCCGGGGTCGAGACCACGGTCAACCTGATCGGCAACGCAGTGCTTGCCCTCCTCGCCCGACCGGACCAGTGGCTCGCCGTCGTTCAGGATCCCTCCCTGGCCGGGGCCGCCATCGAGGAGACCCTGCGTTGGGATCCGCCGGTGCAGCGTACAGTGCGGGCGCCGATGACCGACCTAGAGCTGGCCGGCGTCGACCTGCCACAGGGGTCGATGGTGGTGCTCTACCTGGCCGGCGCCAACCGGGACCCCGCCGCGTACGACGATCCCGACCGCTTTGACCTCTGGCGCACTGAAGGTGCGGAGCACCTCGCGTTCTCCGCCGGCATTCACTACTGCCTCGGTGCCCCCCTGGCCCGGCTCGAGGCGACGGTGGCCCTGGAGCGGCTCGTCCAACGCTTCCCCCAGCTGCAGCGCGCCGGCCGACTTCGGCGGCGCAGCGGAACTGTCATCCGCGGCCCCGCCGAGCTGGTGGTCGCACACCCAGCCGCTGCGGCCGCCGCCTGACCGATGGATGCTGCGAAGCCCGTCGCCTGCTCGTGCAGCCCGCTGCCCAACACCTTCATATGCTGCCGAATTGCCGGCGATCAGCGTGGTGCGATCGTCGAGGCCTCGTCTCGAAGGCATCTGCTATCAAGCTCCGCCAACCGCTATACGAGCGCCGTTAAGCCGACGGCTTGCGACACAACCTTCGGCAGGCGAAGATCTCGACGACGACAATGGAACTGACCTGGGAAGGAGAGGCGGAGTTGTGAGGTGGCATGGGCTTCGGCCGCCCGGTGTCGTTCGTAGTGGCCAACCCGAAGGGCGGCGCTGGGAAGACGCCGGTCACGTTGTTGCTGGCGGGCGCGTTCGGTGTTGCCCGCGGCGGCGGTGTGCTCGCCTGGGACAACAACGAGCTGCGCGGCACGATGAACCGCGCAGCGAGCATCACGGCTCCACTGCGACGGTGCGCGACTTCCTGCAGGCGGTGCCGCATCTGGTGCCGGAGCAGGTCCGGCACGGCGACCTGACGGGATACGTGCGCCGGTAGGCTCGGCCTTATGCCGGACATCAAGGACCTCGAGCCGCTGATCGGTCGCTGGCGACAGATCGTCGACGCGCCGCGGCACGTCGAGGAGAAGGTCGAGGGCGACATGACGCTGGAGTGGCTCCGTGACGAGAAGGTGATCCTCCAGCGCTCGATCGCCGAGAACCCGATGTTCCCCGAGGGCGTCGTCCTGATCATGGCCGCCGACGAAGACGCCGAGGGAGACTTCACCGCGCACTACTTCGACTCCCGCGCGGTCTCGCGCGTCCTCCATATGAGCTTCCAGGACGGCGTCTGGAAGTGGTGGCGCCACGCGACCCACCCTGACGATTTCGATCAGCGCTTCGAAGGCACGCTCTCAGAAGACGGCAAGACGATCGAAAGCTCCTGCTATCTCGTCGAAGACGGCGAGTGGATCCACGACTTCGACGTCACCTACACGCGGGCCTAGTCCCAAGGCGGCTCCGGGGAGCCGCTACTTCTTCTTCACGCACTTACGACGCCCCTGAGGCCGGTCCGCAGTGCAAACCATTCCGGCCGACGTATCTCGGGATACGGGCACCGCCCTGTTGCGGGGAGAGGGGCATCTCAGGCCGCCAATTGTCCGCAAGCCGGTCCGCTTGCGGGCCGCGCTCTGCTCGATCGCGGAAGCTCTGGGCGAGTGCATGTCCTGACCGATTGTTGAACGCTTCGCCAGGCAGCCGGAGGGCACGATCCTGTGCTGCAGGAACTTCAGCACCGACGACTTTGCCCGCTGGGTCGGCACGGCGCCCTGCTCCATCCAACGATCCGTTCGAATGACAACGGCCCCTGCTGGTGCGACTGATCGGGACCGTGTGAACGTGTGATTAGAACGGTGCTCCTCCAGCAACCCGGCGATACGGTTTCAGTGTGCGGATTGTTTCCTTGCTGCCGTCGACCACAGAGATCCTGTTCGCGATTGGTGCGGGCGGGGACGTTGTCGGCGTGACGTTCGAGTGCGATTATCCGCCGGAGGCGCGCTCACGCCGCATCGTGTCGACCTCAGCATTGCCTTCCGAGCTCAGCGCGGCTGAGATCGACACGGCGGTGTCGGCGGCATTGGCGCGGGGTGAGGATCTGTACCACCTGAACAGGGACGCGCTGGCTGATCTGGACCCGGATGTTGTGGTCACACAGGACTTGTGTGCGGTGTGCGCTGTTGACGTCAGTGTTGTCGACGATGCGCTGGCGTTCTTAGGTTGCCGGGCTGAGGTGGTCACGATCGACCCGCACACCTTGGCAGAGGTCGACGAGTCGATCCTGCGGCTAGGTGAGGTGACGGGACGACGGGCGTCCAGTCGGGCTTTGGTGTCGTCGATCCAGCAGCGGACGGCTCGGGTGGCGGACCGGGTCAAAGTTCGACCACGGCCTAGGGTGGCGGTGCTGGAGTGGACCGACCCACCATTCGCCCCCGGGCATTGGATCCCGGAGATGGTCTGGTTGGCTGGGGGCGATCCGGTGATCGGCGCCGCTGGCGCGGCGTCTCGGCGGATCTCGTGGGACGACGTTCGAGCCGCGCAGCCAAATGTGGTGGTGGTCGCTGCGTGCGGCTACGACAGGCAGGGCACGACAGTTCTGGCCCGCGAACTGGCCAGTCGCGCTGTTTTGCCCCTGGGGGTCCGGGTGGTTGCGGTGGATGCGAACGCCTCGTGGGCGCGGCCGGGCACCCGATTGGTTGACGGCATTGAGGAGCTCGCCAATTTCCTCCACCCGGCGACCGACCAAGCCGTGGCCTAGCGCGAAGCGACAGGTGCTCTGACGGGCGCCGCCACCGGCGTCGCACTTGTCTGGCAGGATTAGGCGCTGGATCCTCAGCCGGCGAGCCGCTGAGACCTCTTTTCGACGTTAGGCCGAGGCGCCTGTGTAGTGGCGGAGTGCCAACTTCCAGAAGAGCCTGGACACCGCGAAGAACCCGGCAGCGACGACGACAGCGAGCAGAGCGGAGGCGCCGCCAAGCTGGCCGGTCAGGGCTTGCGCCGGGACGGTTACCGCAAAGGCCACTGGCACAACGAAGGTGAGGAACGCCCGCAGCCAGGGCGGAAAAATGGTCACCGGCCAGCGCCCTGCGTTGCCGAACAGCGCCTGAAAGATCACCAGCACGTTCTCCAGCTTGACGAACCAGAAAGCGCACGTCGCCAGCAGCAGCAGGAAGCTGTAGACGATCACCAGTCCGGCCAGGAGCATCACCAGGAACAATGCGACGTCGAGCGGACTGAGGGTGACCCCGAGCCGAGCCATCCCGTACGCGACCACCCCCACCCCGACCACCACGTCGGTGGCCGCCTGCGGGGCAACCGTCTGCACGCTGGCCAGCAGCTGGGAATCGGCCGGCTTGGTCAGCAGGAAGTCGAAGGTGCCCAGTCGGATGCCCTCCATCAGCGCCTCCATCGAGGGCCGCATCACGATGCCGATCAGCCCGGTGATGAAGAAGTGGATGCCGACCAGCACCAGCAGGTCGTTCGGCCCCCAGCCGCGCAGGTCGGAGGTAGCGGTGAAGACCACCGACAGCGCCAGCACCTGGGTGACCAGGCTGATCAGCGCGTTCAGCAGCGCGATGAAGAAGTCGGAGCGGTACTGCACGAGGTTGAGCACGCCCAGCGACAAAAACGCTCGCAGCACCCGCAGTCCGTGTCTCATGCGCCCACCGCCGAGTACCGCCGAGTGGCCCGCCGCCACAGCAGCGCCAACCCCCCGAGCGCCAGGACGATCCAGCCGAGCTGGGCGGCGTACCCCAGCCAGATGGCCGACCCCGTGCGCCGGCCCAGGAACACCTCAACGGGGAAGGCCAGGCTCCACGGAAACGGCGTCCAGACTGCCACCGTCTGCATCCAGTCCGGCAGCACGACAAGCGGCGCGAAGATCCCGCCGAAGAAGGTGGTCAGTGCGAAGAACAGCGAGTTGATCGCCGTCACCTTGGTCAGCCAGAAGGCAGATAGGGCCAGACACCACTCAACGGCGAAGCGCAGCACCATGGCCAGCACAAGCGCGGGCAGGAACGGCAGCACTGTTCCCAGCTCGACCCCGGACAGGTCGGCGTCAAAGGCCACGCCGATCAGCACGGCGGCGGGCAGCACTCCGAGCAAGCCGAGCACCTTGTACGCCAGGTTTTCGCAGACGTCGCCGTGGATCGGGTGGATCGGTCGCATCAGAAGCGGTGAGAACGCGCCGGT
Source organism: Propionibacteriaceae bacterium (assembly GCA_035257925.1). Classification (GTDB taxonomy): domain Bacteria; phylum Actinomycetota; class Actinomycetes; order Propionibacteriales; family Propionibacteriaceae; genus Microlunatus. The sequence continues at coordinate 7,310 of DATEWO010000439.1, forward strand.
GCGGATACGCCACTCGAACTCCCACATGTGCCAGATGAAGGTCATGTGGTCCACCACCATCATGACCAGGAAGTACGCCACGAATTGGTTCGCGGTGTAGCCTCCGGTCTCCCCCTCGCCAGCCACCGTCCGCCAGACCACGATGAACACCAGCGGCTGAATCAGCGTGACGAAGATCCAGATCGCCACCGCCCCGCGATAGGCCACGTTGGCCGCCACCGACATCGCGAAGCGCTCCCGGTAGAAGGCGGCCAGCGCGGCCAGGGAGAAGCGGCTCAGCTCCGGCCGGCTGTCCGGAGGAGCGAGGCCCACATCAGCCATCCCGGTCTGCTTCCGACGTCGGCGCGGCGAAGACCTTCTCGATCACCTGATCGACCGGCGGCTCCTCGATGGTCAGGTCCGCAATTGGCAACGCGGCCAGCAGCCGGCTGGCCACCGCCGGGGTGTCGGCTTTCGGAACGCGGACAGTGAAACCGGTCGCGGTCGGTTCCATCTCCGCCCCTTTCACCAGCCCGGCCGCCAGCGACCCGGCCACCTGCGCACCCTCCTCGAGCTCGACCGTGATCGTTTTGTGCGCGGCGAAGCGCTGCACCAGCCCGGTCAGGTCGCCGTCGTAGAGCAGCCGTCCCTGGTGGATCACGATCACCCGCCGGCACAGCGCCTCGACGTCGGCCATGTAGTGACTGGTCAGCATGACGCAGGCGCCGGTGCGGGCGTTGTACTCGGCGATGAACGACCGGATACGGCGCTGCATGGCCACGTCGAGCCCGATGGTGGGCTCGTCCAGGAACAGCACCGCCGGCGCGTGCAGCAGCGAGCCGGCGATCTCGCACTTCATCCGCTCGCCCAGGCTGAGGTTGCGTACGGGCTTGCGCAGCAGATCCTCCAGCTCCAGCAGCCCAACCAGTTCGTCCAGCCGTACGCGGAACTCCGCCGGCGGAATGCGGAAGATCGCCTGGTTGAGCCGGAAGGAGTCGAGCACCGGGATGTCCCAGTGCAGCTGGTTGCGCTGACCCATGATCAACGACATTCGGCCCAGGTAGTCGCGGTCCCGCCGCCACGGGGTATAGCCGAGCACGTCCGCAGTGCCGGTGGTCGGGTGCAGCAGCCCGGCCAGCATCTTCAGTGTGGTGGTCTTGCCGGCCCCGTTCGGCCCGAGGAATCCGACGATCTCCCCCGCCTCGATCCCGAAGCTGACCCCGGCGACCGCCTCCACCTCCCGCGTCCGCCGCTTGACCAGTGCGACCATCGCCGCGCGTACGCCGCCCTCGCGCTCCGGTACGACGTAGGTCTTGCCCAGCTCGGTCACCGTGATGGCGGCGGTCATGGTTCCTACTTGTCAGGCTGGCAGTGCAGAGTTCCATCCTGCCTGGTGACACCGACACCCTGCAGGTCGACTTTGTCTGGCCGCGCCAGAAGTGAGAGGAGCGTACGCCGGATCTGCGGGGCGTTATGCGACAGTTCGGCGTCGAAGTCGGCGCAACGCGGCAGAGAGAGATCGGGCTGAGTCTTCCCAGCCCGGCAGGGTCTGACGCTCGCTGCCGTGCCGCCTGGCCCAGCCGAGCTCCCAGCTCCCCCGTGACGACCTAACGCCAACGACTCGGCAGAGCATGCTCCTTGCAAATCCAGCCGCATTCCGCGTCGAACCATTCTCATGCCGGCGTCCGGCGTCTCGCCGCAACCGACGGACGGGCCCCGACTGACATCCACACCCGTGCCAGCGTGTGCAGCCCCTACGGCGCGGGCTGGTCGCGGCATGGATGCCGCCGCCTCGCCCAGGGTCGCGGCGCGTAACTCCCGTCCCACTAACGGTTAGAGTTCTGACTCAGCCCCTGCCCGCAGGAGGGTCGACCGCCTCTACCTCTCAGGTCAGACGATGTCCAATCCAACAACCAGCGGGGACGCGGCTGCGTTCGCCATTCCACTGTTGCCCGGCAAGACCGACATCGATCGTCGCGAAATGCGGTCCTGTTGGCAGGGCGATCGAAGGGTGGCGTACGAGGCGTCGCGCAAGCGCCTGGGTATCACCAGGGAAGCAGTTTGGATCCAGCAGTTACCCAGCGGCGACATCGCCATCGTCCACCTCGAAGCCGACGACCTGAACCGAGCACTAACCGGCGTAACCACCTCGGAGGATCCCTTCGACCGCTGGCTTCGTGAGCACAGCCTTGAGGTCCACGGCGTCGACCTCAAGGCCGGATTCCCGCCACTTGAGCAAGTCCTCGACTTCCGCAGCTAACCCAGCGTCCCGCAGGCGCCGGTCGGCGAGTCCGGGAACAATCAGCTTGGGCAGCCCACACGCCCTCTGTCGCGCCGCCGATTTGCGCGTGAGCCGTCTCGAGGATGCACTGCCCGAGGGCAACTTCGACCTCGTCGTGTCGGCGCTCGCGGTCTGGGCGCGCCTGGACCTTGCGTGATCGTCGCCGATTCGCCGTCCGCCACCGCATGGAGACGATCGATGGCGTGGTCGACGCCTCGACGGCTGTCTCGCTGAACCCTCCTCGTGTGACATACGTTTCCGAACTGAACGTGTCCCGGAGCCCGTCCGCTAGCGGCACTTTGGCACCGTCCGAGGAAACGGCTCGCGATTTTCTTCGTGGTCCGACAGGCTCACTCCGTGGGTTCTGAGAATGCCGAGATACACGCGCATTACGCGCAGGGCAAGGAGTGGGACAGGCTGGGCGATGCGAAAGGAGCAATCGAGTTTGAGCGCACCAAGGAGATTTTGGGACGGCGGCTGCCTCCCGCGCCGGCGGTAATCGCCGACATCGGAGGTGGGCCGGGGCGCTATTCCTTGTGGCTGGCCGAGTTGGGTTACACGGTGGAGCATCGAGATCTCGTGCGTCTCCATGTGGAGCAACTTCAAGCGTCGAGCTGGTCAACGGTGCACGCCGAAGTTGGCGATGCTCGGGATTTGAACCTGCTCTATGCATCGGTCGACGCCGTCGTGCTGCTTGGCCCGCTCTACCACCTTCGGGAACGATCCGACCGAATCCAGGCGCTCCGTGAAGCCGGTCGCATCGTCCGACCTGGCGGCCCAGTCTTTGCTGCAGTGATCTCTCGCTGGGCCCCTCGACTGGACGGTGTGGTAGCCGACCGGCTGTACGAGAGTTATCCAGATGTATTGGCGCTGTTGCCCGATGTGGAGCTCACGGGAAACCTACCGCCGGTAGTCCCGGACGGATTCAGCGGCTACACGCACCGCCCCGGCGAGCTGGCCGAGGAGGTTACGGAAGCTGGGCTGACCCTTGAAGATCTCGTCGGCGTTGAGGGCATGCCCCTTGCGTCAAGCGACATAACGGCCCGGCTGGTTGACCCTGCCGCCTGGCACATCGTGCTGGACACCGCACGGGCCATCGAACGCGTTCCTGAGCTCTTAGGGCTGAGCCCACATCTGGTCGCCACCGCCCGCCGATCAGCCAATGAGTCCTCCCGCTGACCGGTCGGCTTGCGGAGCCAGCCTCAAAGTCTGGACGCATCTGTGAGACGCCATCGACGTCGTCGACGGAGGGCAGCATAACCTCGTTGTGGCAACGGTTCCGGGAGACCTCGATGACCTCGAAGCTTGGAACCCAAAAATGAACCATCGGCTGG
>DATEWO010000440.1:0-3489 GCA_035257925.1 Propionibacteriaceae bacterium
GCTGCGGCTGCCGCCACTTTGGCCGCCTCGAGCTTGGCCCGACCCATGGAACCCGAGGTGTCCACGATGATGATCTCCCCGGCATCGCCGGAGCCGGTTTGACCCGCCGATCCCGCCGCGCTGCAGGTCATAGTGACGATGGCGTTGACGTCGGTTCCCCCTTCAGGCAGGAACTCGTTCTGGTACACCTCCGCGGTGAAGTCAGCCATGATCAACTTCCTTTCGGCTCCTGGTTGGTCGGTTCAGTATTCCCGGGTACGCCATGCCGTCCACCGAGACGTCAGAGACGTGCCAGCGCCACTGCGATGTTGTCCTTGCCGCCCTGGCTGTTTGCCCACTCGACAAGGGAAACCGCCAGCGGGAGTGGATCGGTGTCCCCGGTACTGAGTTCGGTGATGAGCGACTGGAGCGCGGCGGCCTCCGATGCGTAGTTCCACAAGCCGTCAGAACACACCAAGACCCAGCCGGGCGAGTTGACATCTGTGGATCCGGTACGCGGCACGAAGTCGGGGCTGTCGCGTCCCAGCCATTTGGTGATGGCGTGAGCCTGCGGGCCGTTCTCGGCCTCCGTACGCGGGGTGCCCATCGCAATTCGTGCTTGGGCGACCGAGTCGTCGACACTGAGCTCCGTCGGCTCGCCGATCGAGCCATGGTCCGGAATCCAATACACCCGGCTGTCGCCAACATTGCCGAACACAACCAAGTCAGCTTCGACGACTGCCGCCGCGAACGTGCAGGAAGCGGCGTTCTCACTGTCTGGAGCCGTGTTGTCGATTACCGCCGCGTTGGCTGCGGCGGCTGCCTTGACAACAGCGCCTGAGATTGCTGCCACCCGACTGGCTGGGGTGCCTAGTCCCGTCGGCCGTTGCGCCACGAGAAGGTCACGCGCCGCGCGGGCGGCGGCCAGGCTGGCGACATCGGAGTCGATAGAGGTGGAGACCCCATCGCAGACCACCAGCACTGCTCGGGAACCCGGGGCTCGCTCGGCCGCGACAGCTGTGGCGTCCTCGTTGCGGTGATGCCGCACGCCGCGGTCGCAGCACGCGGCTACCCATGATGCTGGTTGCTCGGTGTAGTGATCCCGCTCCGTCGGGGCTTTGGTACCGCAGGTCTCGCAGTAGCCGTCTGCCCCAATCACACCGCCGCAGTTGGCACAAGGGCGGGCGACGACAACCGTGTCCTGGTTGTCAGTGTCGGTTTGGATCGAGCGGGTGATCTCGATGGGCGCTGCCATCTCCTCGGGCTCATCGCTAGGACCGGCAGCCGTTGGCATGAGGGCCCCGCCGCAGGCCTCGCAGAAGGCCTCCTCCGCAGCCACCTCAGCGCGACAGTGCGGGCAGTGAAGACTCCCGTCTGCCTGCCGGATCGCAGCAGGCGGCGCCGCAGCAGCAGACTCGGTCATCGTAGGGTCCACCTTCGCACGGCGTTGGCTTTGTCGACCAGCGCGTAACGGCGATGCTCATCGGTCTCGATACCTGCCAGCTGTCGGTAGGTGGCCTCCAAGCCGTCGCGCAGTGTCTCATCGCTCGCCTGGTATGGGCCGATTCTGACGTCACCATGCGACCCGTTCTTACCAACCTCTGCGATGGCCCGCTCCAAGATTTGGGCCGTCAGCTCTGACTGCTCACGCGGATCCAGTCGGACTCCGCTGATGCTGTCCATTGCCTGGGCCAACGCGGGCAGGCCGTGGCCCGATTCGTAGAGCTGCACTGCCCGCAGCCGCCGCGCTTCTGGGTAGCTTCTGCTGGTGGATGGAACCAAGTCCAAGGCCTGCACGGCGCCAGCGACATCACGCCGCGCAGCACGGATACGCGCCATCCCGAAGGCGCCGGGTGCCACATAATTGGCGTCAGTACTGGCGCAGGTCCGGTACAGCCCCTCCGCGATGTCTCCCTCACCGCCGCGCTCGCAGGCAAGGGCCAGCGCAAGTTTCGGAGCCAGCTCGCCTGGCACCTGACCGTAAACGGCGTTGAAGGAAGCCTGCGCCGATGCGAAATCGCCCGCATCCAACGCTGCCAGGCCAGCTACCCAGACAGCGCGCCACTCCCAGGGATCCTCGGTCAACATCTCGTTGACGATCTGTTCCACCAAGTCTCGCCGTCGCAGCTCGAGTGCGGCATGGGCCTGCGCCAGCCGAACCTCGGCAGTCGCTACGGGCGCCTGTCGAAGCTCGTCGAGGCGCTTCTCAGGATCCTCAACGGAGACATTGCTGAGCCAGGCGTACTCGGGATCGCTGGTGTCGACGCGTAATGCCGGTAGCTCGTTCCACTCCAATGCCTCGCTGGTGATCGTGGGCGCTTCGAACAGCACCGACGCGGCCGATGTAAGGGAGGTTCCGGGCGTCTTCCCTGCGACCACCTCGCGAAGTACGCCAAGGAGTTGCACCCGGAACTCATCGACAGAGGCGAACCGGTCCGCAGGATCGGCCGCGCAGGCCTTCGACAGCAGCCGATACAAAGAGTCGTGGGCTGCGAACAGCGGAGTCTCTTCAACTGATGGCAGGCTCGCAACGTATGTGGTCTGGTAGCCCCGGAACTCCAGCATCAGGACCACGCAGGTGCGACCGATCGTGTAGATGTCGGACGCCACGGTGGGTCCGATTTGAGCGACCTCGGGTGCCTGGTAGCCGATGGTGCCGTAGATGGCTGATTCTTCATCATCGACGCGCCGCACCCCACCAAGATCAATGAGCTTGACCGCATCGCCAATCTGAATCAGGTTGTCTGGTTTGAAATCGCAGTAGATCAGGCCAAGATCATGCAGGTAGCTGAAGGCAGGCAAGATCTCCAAGATGTAGGCCAGCGCTTGATCAACCGGCAGCGGATCGAACTGCCCGTTGTTGGCCCGCATCCGGTCTTTCAAGATCTGCTTGAGCGAGGTCCCGCCGACGTACTCCATCACGATGTAGCCCGCATCGGCGTGGGTGACGAAGTTGTAGATCTCGACGATCAGCGGGTGTTCTACCTGGGCGAGGAACTGCTTCTCGACAATCGCCACGGCCAACGCGTCTTTGTCACCGGTGTTGAGCAGGCCCTTCAGCACCACCCAGCGATCCGACACATTGCGGTCCCTCGCGAGGTAGATCCAGCCCAGGCCGCCATGCGCCAGGCAGCCGGCTATCTGGTACTGGTTCCCCACGAGATCGCCCGGCTTGAGCTTGGGCGTGAAGGAGAACGCGTTGCCGCACTTTGGGCAGAAGCCTTCAGTTCGTCCTGGCTGGCCGTCCCGCGATCGGCCGACCGGCGAGCCGCAGTTCGGACAGTTCCGCTTTTCCTCTGCAACCTGCGGGTCTTTCATGATCGCCTGGGTGGGGTCGATCACGGGTGCCGGTGGAACACGAGTGAGCCCAGCGCCGAGTCGAGCGGATCGGAGCCGTTGGGAGCCCGATCGAACCCGTCTGGTGATCTTGGAACCATCTCCGGGGGCCCGCTGTGAGCCGAGGGCGGTCGACTGCAATCGTGCGGAGCCGCCAGTGATCCCCGAGACGGC
>DATEWO010000441.1:0-30305 GCA_035257925.1 Propionibacteriaceae bacterium
CCCTGCCGAGCCTCGATGGTGCGGACGAAGTTGCTGGCGTCGTTCATCGAGTCGAAGGTCCCGGTGTCGAGCCAGGCGGTACCTCGGGGCAGGACACCCACGTGGAGTCTCCCGGCCTGGAGGTAATGCCGGTTGACGTCAGTGATCTCGTATTCACCACGAGCCGACGGTTGAAGTTGGGCGGCGATGCCAACTACGTCGTTGTCGTAGAAATAGAGGCCGGGGACGGCGTAGTTCGACTTGGGATGAGCGGGCTTTTCCTCCAGTGAGATCGCCCGGCCCTCGGCGTCGAATTCGACGACGCCGTACGCCCGAGGCTCAGCTACCCAGTAAGCAAAAACCGCCCCGCCGTCAACGCCGGTGAAGCGTCGCAACTGAGTGCCAAGGCCTGGTCCATAGAAGATGTTGTCGCCCAGCACCAGGGCCACCTTCTCGGAACCGATGAAGTCAGCGCCGATGACGAAGGCCTGGGCGAGCCCGTCCGGGGAGGGCTGCTGGGCATAGCTGATCGAGATGCCGAACTGCGAGCCGTCGCCCAACAGCCGCCAGAAAGCAGACGCGTCGTGGGGCGTGGTGATCACCAACACGTCGCGGATCCCGGCGAAGATCAACGTCGACAAGGGGTAGTAGATCATCGGTTTGTCATAAACCGGAACCAACTGCTTGCTCACCCCAAGCGTCACCGGATGCAGTCGGGTACCGGAGCCGCCGGCCAGGATGATGCCTCGCATGGCGCTTAGTCTCGCACCTGTCGAGGGCCGGGTAGTGCGCCCCGGATCGTCCCTAGGATGACTCGCATGACGAAACTCCTGGTGACCGGCGGGGCGGGGTTCATCGGCTCCAACTTCGTCCGCTACGTGCTCGACCACACAGATTCCACGGTCACCGTGTTGGACAAGCTGACCTACGCCGGAAATCGTCAGTCTCTGAAGGACTTGCCCCAGAATCGCTTGACCTTCGTCCAGGGCGACATCTGCAACGCCAGCCTGGTTCACGAATTGGTACGCGGCCAAGACCTCGTCGTGCACTTTGCGGCCGAATCCCACAATGACAACTCGCTGCGTGACCCGTCGGTGTTTGTCGCGACGAACCTGGTCGGTACTTACACGCTGCTGGAGGCAGCGCGCAGGTACGGCATTCGGTACCACCACATCTCCACCGACGAGGTCTACGGCGACCTGGCGCTCGACGATCCGAACCGATTCACCGAGGGCTCGCCCTACAACCCCTCCAGCCCGTACTCCGCGACGAAGGCCGGTTCGGATCACCTGGTGCGCGCCTGGGTGCGCTCATTCGGCATAGCGGCCACGCTCAGCAACTGTTCGAACAACTACGGTCCTTATCAGCACGTGGAGAAGTTCATTCCTCGGCAGATCACCAACATCCTCGACGGCGGCCGACCGAAGCTTTACGGGGCCGGATTGAATGTTCGCGACTGGATCCACGTTGATGATCACAGCGCTGCCGTGCTGCTGATCACAGCTGAGGGCAAGATCGGCGAGACGTACCTGATCGGTGCCGATGGTGAACGGAGCAACAAGGAGGTCGTCGAGACGATCTTGGAGCTGCTGGGGCAGCCACACGACGCGTACGATCATGTCACCGATCGCGCCGGCCACGACCTGCGTTACGCCATAGACTCCACCAAACTCAGGCTGGAGCTGGGTTGGCGGCCGATCTTCTCCGATTTCAGGTCCGGCCTAGCGGCCACCATCGAGTGGTACCAGGCCAACGAAGCCTGGTGGCGGCCCCAAAAAGCCAAGACCGAGGCCAACTACGCGCGGCAGGGGCAGTAGCCGGGGATGCCCGAGCTAACGATCAAGCAGACTCCCATTCCCGGTCTGCTGATCATTTCCCTGGATATCCGCGGCGACAACCGCGGCTGGTTCAAGGAGAACTGGCAACGGGAGAAGATGGTGCATCTTGGCTTGCCTGACTTCGCCCCGGTGCAGAACAACATGTCGTTCAACAACCGAGTCGGCGCGACCCGCGGCATCCATGCCGAGCCTTGGGACAAGCTTGTCTCACTGGCAACGGGCCGCATCTTCGGTGCCTGGGTTGACCTCCGCAGCGGGGATGGCTTCGGGCGATGCTTCACGACGGAGATGGGCCCGGAGACCGCGGTGTTTGTGCCACGCGGGGTTGGGAACGCCTTCCAGACCTTGATGGAGCAGACTGCGTATTCCTACCTGGTTAATGATCACTGGAGTCCGGCAGCGAGGGAGTCCTACACCTTTGTCAACATTGCCGACGAGACATTGGCGATCAACTGGCCGATCCCACTGGATCAGGCGGAGCTGTCCGAGGCAGACAAGACGCATCCGCGACTGGCCGACGTGACACCAATGGAACCGAAACAGACCTTGATCATCGGGGCCGGCGGACAGCTAGGGCGCGCGTTGATCCGGGCCATCCCTGCGGCGGTCCCGATGACCCGCGCCACGCTGGATCTGGCCAGCCCGGAATCCGTCGCAGGCTTTGACTTCAGGTCCTACGGCATCGTGATCAACGCGGCTGCATACACCAAAGTCGACGCTGCTGAGACCGAGGATGGCCGGCGGGAAGCGTGGGCAGTCAACGTCGGTGGTGTTGCGGCCCTGGCTGAGGCGGCTCGCAAGCACCGCTTCACGCTGGTGCACATCTCCTCCGACTATGTCTTCGACGGCACCCAGGCGCTCCATACCGAGACTGAACCGTTCTCCCCGCTCGGCGTCTATGGGCAAACCAAGGCAGCCGGTGACGCGTTGGTCGGATCTCTACCCGCGCATTACCTGCTGAGGACCAGCTGGGTGATCGGCGATGGCCACAACTTCGTGCGCACGATGGCTTCCCTGGCAGACCGGGGCGTCAATCCCGAGGTCGTGGACGATCAGTTCGGCCGACTCACCTTCACAAACGAAATCAGCCGTGCGGTCCTTCATCTACTGCAGGCCAAAGCGCCCTATGGAACCTATAACCTCAGCAACAACGGCGAGCCGATGACCTGGGCCAGCATTGCTCGGGCGGTCTTCGCGGCCCGGGGCCGTGACGCAGCCTCAGTGAAGAGCGTGACGACCGCTGAGTATGGAGCGGGCAAATCGCTTGCTCCTCGGCCCCGGCACAGTCTGCTGAGTCTGGATAAGATCATCAGCTCCGGGTTCCGACCGGCGGACGCGATGACTCAGCTGCGGTCGTACCTGTCGAGTCTGGATTGAGAGCTGCCGCGCGCATCTGATCGGCATCCGGCTCCACAGTGGGGCTCGGCCCGCGCACGAACAGTGCGCTGAGTGTCAGAAGCAACCCGGCGACCGCAACAGCGACGAAGCCAGCCTGGGCGCCTGAGCTGTCGATCACATAGCCAACAGCTGCGGCACCAGCGGCTACCCCTGTGACCATGCCAGTCGAGTTCCACGCAAGTGCCTCGGTCAGCCGGCTCTGATCGACCGCCGACTGGATCACCCCAACCGATGCGATCAGGGTTGGTGCAATAGCCATGCCGCTGAGGATCAGCAGCACGGCAACGCCCACCGGATGGCTGACGAACGGGAGCGGCAGCAGGGACAGGGTGAGCATGATCGCTCCCACTCGGAAGCGCCGAGCCGGAGACGCCCGCCAGGTGATCGCCCCGGTCACGGCACCGGCGACCAGCGATCCGAACGACCACGCGACCAAGATCAGGCCGGCGTAGGGAAGCACGCCCGCCTCTTTGGCAAACGCGACGACGTTGAGCTCCATGCCGCCAAACACCATGCCCAGGGCACCTGACGCGACAGCCACCGGCACCAGAACGCGCCACGGCAACCGACTCGGTTCCCGATGCCCGTGTGGCGTCAATCGGATCGGCGGCTGGCTGCCGCGCTGGGCGGCCAGGGCAACGGCACCAATGAGCCCGATGACGGCACTGACGCTGACTCCGAGCGCCGGATGGAGTGCCGTGGCGAGGAAGGTGACCAACACCGGACCGATGATGAAGACCACTTCGTCCAGCATGGCCTCAAGCGCGAACGCGGTGTGCAGCAACGGGGAACCGTTCAGCCGGAGGGTCCAACGCGCTCGTACCGCGGATCCAGCCAGGCTGAAACCAATCCCCACGCCGATGGCTGCGAGGAGACTCATAGCCAGCGGCCAAGCCAGCTCTATCGCCGTAACCAGGAGTGCGACGCTGAGCACGTTGATCAGGACCGTGAGTATCAAGATCCGAGCCTGGCCCACGCGATCAGTTGCGCGTCCCCAGAGCGGAGCAACGACAGCGGCCGCCAGCGTAGCCGCGGCGGTGAGCAATCCGGCCAAGGCGAAAGAGCCCTTGGTCAGCGACACCAGCAGCACGATCCCGATGCCAGTCATAGACATCGGCAGCCTTGCCACAAAGCCGGCGAGGCTGAAAGCTACCGCGTGACGATCCGAGAGCACCTGCTGGTACGGACGGAGATTCAGCAAGAGGAACGACCCCCTTGAACCATGCTGAGCGCGCCAAAGCCGTCACACCCATCGACACACCCGAGCCCCGCGGCCACGACTCTCCTCCCTATACGCAAAGATCACGCCTGTGGGTGATCGCTCCGCAACAACTATCGAGGCACCAACCGGCCAGCCAGGCAACGCACTTACGCCATATGAGGCAGTCCTGCTGGTGTCCTTCGGCGGCCCTGAGCGCCCGGAGGATGTGATGCCGTTCCTGGAGAACGTCACCCGTGGTCGGGGCATTCCCGCCGAACGTCTGGTCGACGTCGCCCGACACTATTCGCTGCTCGGCGGCAAGAGCCCGATCAACGATCAGTGTCGCAGGCTGCTCGCGGCCCTGACGAGCGAATTACGCCGCCGTGGCCTACAGCCGCCGCTCTACTGGGGGAACCGGAACTGGACGCCCTACCTTGACACCGAACTCCGTGCGATCGAACGAGATGGTTACCGCCGGGTGCTGGCTGTGGTCACCAGTGCATACCCGTCGTACTCCTCCTGCCGGCAGTACCGGGAGAACTTGTTCGATGCCGCGCAAGGCACTCGAGTTCAGATCGACCGGATCCGCCACTATGCCAATCACCCAGGTTTTGTTCAAGCCTCGGTGGACGCCTCACTCAAGGCACTCGACACGCTAGGCGAACGCGCCGATGAGGCCCGCTTGGTCTTTGTCACCCATTCCATCCCGATCGCGATGGCCGAGACCTCCGGGCCAGCGCCCCGCAGCGGCCGCGGCGCCTACGTCGACTGGCATGCAGCGGTGGCTGCTGAGGTTGCGCATCGGGTGGCTCAGCAGCGCGCCCGCAGGTACGACCATGACCTCGTTTACTGCTCGCGCTCCGGTCCGCCCAGCCAGCCCTGGTTGGAGCCCGACATCAATGATCACCTGCGCCAGCTCGCTGACCATGGCGTTCCGGCCGTGGTGATGGTGCCGATCGGCTTCGTGTCCGACCACATGGAAGTGATCTTCGATCTGGATACCGAGGCGGCAGCCACCGCCGAGGAAAGTGGCATGGCCTTCGCGCGAGCCGGTACCGCCGGCGATCATCCGGCGTTCGTCGGTGGTCTGGTTGACCTCATGGTGGAGCGCGCCGCGGTAGCCCGCGGGGAGGAGCCGGCGCGTCCAGTACTGGGATCGGCGGCTGTTGGGTGGTATGAGTGCCGGGTGGACTGCTGTCCAAACCTGCGGGAACCCGGCCGTCCGGCGCTGTGCCAGATCGCCGGCTAGACCCCCGACGCAGCCTCGTTGTGCAGCGTCTCCGGGTGCCGTATAGAGCCACCGCAAGATGGTGCAGAGAACCCCTCTGAAGTGGGAATTTTCGACACGACATCGCGTTATAGCGGGCGCGAGCAGACATAGCGCGCATAGCGGTTGATTCGTGTGATATGACTGCGCACGAGTCAGACGAAGATCTGGGCTTTTCGGGCCCGGGAAGGCAAAGATGGCGACCGACTACGACGCCCCTCGCAAGACCGACGAAGAACTGAATGAAGACAGCATCGAAGAGCTCAAGACTCGCCGTAACGATAAGAACTCTGGGAAGGTCGACGAAGACGAAGCCGAGGCGGCCGAAGCATTCGAGCTTCCTGGCGCGGACCTCTCACACGAGGAGTTGACCGTTCGGGTGCTGCCTCGCCAGTCTGATGAGTTCACCTGCGCTGGCTGCTTCTTGGTACGACATCGGAGCCAGATCGCCGAGCTCCGTCCCAATGGAGATGCATACTGCTTCGACTGCGCGGGCTGATCTTGACGATGGAACCGAGCTGTCGATCAGGCGACCCCACGATTGAGGGCGCGAATGGGCTGGGCTGAGCCTGGCATGATCACCTAGGCTTGTGCTACTGAACGCGTGCGCAGTGGTGGCAGCAGCTCTGTCGCGGCCGCTGCTGTGCCAACGGGGGCGCGACCACAGCTAGGTGCAGTCGATGTGCCGGGCTGGTTGGGGGCAGTCAGTCCGGACAGAACACCACCTCGCGCACTCGAGAGGGTCCGCGAGGTGGTGGTTCGGACCTCTTAGAACTTGACCTTGATCTTGCCGGTGTCCTCCGGCATCTCACTGCCAATTTCCTTCCCCCAGTGCCGCGCGGCCATCCGCTGGGTGAGGAGCTGTGTGACGCCGACGCCGACGCCGCTTGCTAGTGCCCAGGTCATGGCTGTGATCACGGGCGTGTCGGGATCGGTCGGCGATGGTGGTTCGTCACCCGTGACGAGCTTCCAGCCGGCCTTGAGCAGGCGCTGGGCCGCGATGGTGGTAACCGCTCCAATCACTCCGACGTAGAGCTTCCAGAGCAGTTTTTGCGTCGGTCCCATCGGGTCAACCTTCCATGTCCGGCGGTTAGCAGCGCGGAGCGCCGCTACGTGATCGCATCTTAGTGCGGTATTGGAGAAGGTCGACGGCGCACCGATGAGGTTGTGACCTGGGCGCGTAAGTTACCTCCATGCTGTTCCGCGAGCGACTCACCGTGCCGATCATCTGGTGGGTGCTCGCGGGTCTGTTCTCCCTCTCGGTGCTGGTTGCTGTGGGCGCCTATCTCGGCCCGGCTTGGGGCCTTGGAACCTCCGTTGCGACATTGCTGGTGGCGGCCTCAATCTTCGGTTCCGCAGCGATTGTGATCAGCGTCGAGGAGCAGGAAGTACGCGTGGGGCGGGCGAGCATCGAGCACGCCTATATCGCCATCTGTCGCGCGCTCAACGCTGAGGAGACACGTCGCCGAACTGGCGTCGAGGCCGATGCGCGGGCGCATTTGGTGCTTCGGCCCTACATCAAGACGACCGTCGAGATCACCCTTGACGATCCCGAGGATCCAGTGCCGTACTGGTTGGTCTCGACCCGACACCCGCAACGGCTGGCAGCCGCACTGCAGGACGCCGCCTCGTCTACGCTGACCGAGTGAGCGAGGCCGAGCCAATGACAGCCATCGAGGTGCTGCTCCTCCAGCTCGATCCCGGCCTGGAACCGCCCTCGTACGCACACCCCGATGACGCGGGAGCCGATCTCCGCAGCACGGAGAGCTTCGAGCTCCAACCGGGAGAACGCCGGTTGGTGGGCACCGGTGTCGCCATCTCGCTACCGGCCGGCTATGCGGGCTTCGTACACCCGCGGTCCGGGCTCGCCGCTCGGCACGGCATCAGCATCGTGAATGCGCCAGGCACAGTGGACGCGGGCTATCGCGGTGAGATCAAGGTTTGCCTGATCAACACCGACCGCCGCCAACCGGTCAGCATTGCCCGCGGTGACAGGATCGCTCAGCTGGTCATCCAGCCGGTCAGTGTGGCCGCATTCGTGCCGGTGACCGACCTGCCAAGCTCCTCGCGCGGGATTGGCGGGTATGGGTCGACCGGCGGAATACTGGGCAGTGCCCAACGAGGGGCCGTCCGGCCAGGGGCAACCCAGCGAGGGGACGAGAGCATGAGTGTGCCAAGGGAACGCGCATGATCTTCAAGAGGGGCAAGAAGCGGGGCAGTGACTCCGCGGTTGATGACTCCACCGAGGATGTCGGTGTACAGGAGCTGGACGAGTCTGCCGAGGCTGCAGCCGAGGAGCCCACCGCAGAGGATGTTGTAGGTGAAGACCTGGCGGCACTCGAGGAGCTCGACTGGCGCAGCTCGGGACCTTACGACATCACCGAGGTCGACAGCATCGAAAGCACCGAAGAAAGCCCCAAGATCGATCTAGGCAGCCTGATCCTGACTGCGGTGCCGGGCTCAGAGCTGCGCCTTCAGGTGGCCGAGGAGACCGGTCAGATCGTCTCGGCGATGCTGGTGATCGAGACCATTGTGGAGCCTCCCGCCAGTGCCAATCAGCAACGCCAGACCTACTCATCCGCACTTGAGCTCGGCGCGTACGCAGCTCCACGCAGTGGCGGACTGTGGGCGGAGTTGCGAGATGAGATCTCCCGCAGTGCCACCGAGGCTGGTGGCACCGCCTCACTCGGAGAGGGACCATTTGGCGTCGAGCTGAGGCGGCTGATACCCGTGACGACACCCGACGGCGAGGAGGGATATCAGCCATCGCGTATGTGGGTTGCTGAGGGTCCCCGGTGGCTGCTGCGCGGCATCGTCTACGGCCAGGCCGCAATTGAGGACGACACCGACTCCGCTGTGGTCGCCGATGTGCTCGCCGCCTTTCGTCAGGTGATTGTGCGGCGCGGCGACGAAGCCATGGCACCTGGCGATCTGCTCCCCTTGACCATGCCAACCAACGTGAGTCAGGAGTCGGAGGAGTCGTGACGCCGAAGCGACCCGTGTGTGCGGCGCAAAGACAAATCATTGACCGCAGTGGGATGCTTGAGGGGCGGAGGTGACACGCGATGGCCAAAGAGAACATGCTCCAGCGAGCACTGCGCCGGTTCACATCATCGAATGCCGAACTTGAATCGGAGGAGTTGCAACGCAACGTCCGTGAAGAGGGCTCAATACCGATTCAGGATTGTGAGGACCGGCAGCGGGTACAGCTCACCGGTACCGTCTCGACGGTGACGATCAACCCCCGGGCCGGCCACCCCGCGCTTGAGGTCGAGCTGCGTGACGGGTCCGGAGCGGTGACTCTGGTGTGGCTTGGTCGACGGCAGATTCCCGGAATCGACTGTGGGCAGACTCTCAAGGTGTGGGGTCGGATCAGTTGCCACGAGGGAAGGCGGCTGGTGTACAACCCACGCTATGAGCTGATGCAGACACCGGCGGCCTCGTGATCCACGTCGCCGCGGTGCCTTGCCTATGACCGAGCCGCCGGCAGAGCCGAAGACGGGTTCGCCCCACACCGAATCGGTGACGGGGACAGAAGAGCCACCACAGTTCCGCTACGTGGAGGAGTTCGTCCGCTACCAGCTCGGCCAGTCTTTGGGTGGCGCCCGCGGCATGGTCGAGTCAGCGCTGCCATTCGTCGCCTTCACCATCGCCTGGGTCGTAAGCCGACAGCTCTATCCAGCGATCGGCGCTGCGGTTGGTACCGCGCTGGTGCTGGCGATGATCCGCCTCCTGCAGCGGCAATCGATCAAGTACGTCGCGCAAGCCGTCATCCCAACAGCTATCGCTGTGCTCATTGCCACCCGAACCGGCCGAGCACAGGACGTCTTTTTGCCCGGCATCCTCTACAACGGTGCGCTCGCTGTGCTGTCGGTCCTGACGGTGATCATCCGTCGGCCGCTCGTCGGTTTCATCATCGGCGCTGCTGTCGGTGATCCCACTGGTTGGGCAAAGGACCGCGGACTGGTGAGGATGACATCGAAGTTGACGCTGGTGCTTGCGGTGCCCTATGTCACCCGATTTGTCATTCAGATGCCACTGTTTCTCGCGGGCGAGGTGGTCTGGCTTGGAGTGGCCAAGGTCCTCCTCGGCTGGCCGCTGCTGATCGCGGCCTTGACTGTGATGGGCGTGATGCTCTCCAAGGGCAAGACCCCCATGGAGGATTCACCGCTGGCGAATCGGGATGCTGCGTCAGCAAACGCTCAGGTCCTCGGCAGCGAGGACCGGTAGGTTTCCTACCGCGGTGGAGGCAGCCCGTCGCGCGGGTTGGCGGGCACCGACAAGCTCAGTCTTAGACCGCCTGAACGCGCGGGGTCGGCGTCTTCGAAACATTGATCGAGCCGTCACGGGGGGCCAACATCTCGGCCAGCTGGTGCTCGAAGTCCTGGGCTGTCACGAACAGCAATTCGTCGCCAGCCTCGAGTGAGCCGTCTTTGTCGGGTGGTCTGGCATGTCCGTCGCGGATGATCGCCACCAGAACAACGTCGCCGGGCCAGTTCAGATCGCCGATGCGAGCTCCGGCGACCGGGCTGCTGGAAGGCAAGGTCATCTCGACGAGGTTCGTCGCACCCTCGTGGAACGTCAGCAGTCTGACCAGGTCACCGACCGTGACGGCTTCCTCAACCAGCGCCGACATCAGCCGTGGTGTCGAGACTGAGACATCGACCCCCCAGACCTCGTTGAAGAGCCACTCATTCTTCGGGTGATTCACCCGGGCGACGGTACGCGGCACGCCGAACTCAGTCTTGGCGAGCAGCGACATCACGAGGTTCACCTTGTCATCACCGGTGGCCGCGATTGCCACATCACAGGTATCAAGACCTGCTTCTTCAAGTGAAGACAGCTCGCACGCGTCAGCCAGGAGCCACTCCACCTCTGATAGCGTGTCCGCCTTGACCGCATGTGGATCCTTGTCGATCAACAACACCTCATGCCCGTTTTCCACGAGCTCGGCCGCAATGGACAGTCCCACATTGCCGGCTCCGCCAATCGCGACTCGCATCGTCACACTCCTCTTGGCCTCGGCGGAGAACCGAGTACGGCTTCGACGGCGGCCAGCTTGGCGTCGACGACCGCGGCGTAGACCAGGTCGCCGTCCTGAAAGACCGTGTTGCGTTTCGGCACGATCCCAGAACCCATTCGGAACAGAAATGGGATGCGCGCGTCGGTGGCCTCCTCCATTTGCTCAATGGTCCGACCGACCCACGCTCGATCAACATGCATCTCCATGAGGCGTACCGAGCCCGACGGGTCTCGCCACTGCGGTTCAGAACCGCTGGGCAGCAACCGTCGCAAGACCTGGTCTGAGGTCCAACGAACAGTGGCGACGGTCGGTATGCCGAGCCGCTCGTAGACCTCAGCGCGGCCGGGGTCATAGATGCGCGCCACCACGTTGTCGACGCCAAAAGTTTCGCGTACCACGCGAGCCGACAAGATGTTGGAGTTGTCACCACTGGACACGGCAGCAAATCCGTCGGCGTCCTCGATATTCGCCTCGAGCAGGACTTCGCGATCAAAGCCGACCCCTCTCACCGTCTTGCCCGCAAAGTCCGGACCGAGGCGGCGGAAGGACTCAGAGTCGAGGTCGATCACCGCGACGGTGTGGCCACGCTTCTCCAAGCTCCTGGCCAGGCTGGACCCGACCCGTCCACAGCCCATGATCACGATGTGCACGCCGTTGAGTCTAATGAACCCGGCTATGACGGCTCTGTGACGCCGGTCACCTCTGGCCACAGTTGGCCCACCCGATGATCGCAACTTCTCTACTAGGGTTTGCGGTGTGGTGAATGTCTCCGACATCGGCAAGCGCCTACTGCTGGGCCGGAAGCTCCGAAGCACCCAGCTCCACGAGACACTTCTCCCCAAGCGCATCGCCTTGCCGGTCTTCGCATCGGACGCCCTTTCCTCGGTTGCGTACGCGCCAGACGAGATCTTCCTGACGTTGTCGCTGGCCGGGCTTGCCGCCTATGCCTACTCGTGGAAGATCGCAATCCTGGTCGCTGTCGTGATGTTGGTTGTGGTCGCGTCCTACCGGCAGAATGTGCACGCCTATCCCTCAGGTGGCGGGGACTACGAGGTGGCCACCGTCAACCTCGGATCCACCGCGGGCATTACCGTGGCCGCGGCACTGCTGGTGGACTACGTCTTGACGGTCGCGGTTTCCGTCTCGTCCGGAGTGCAGAACGCCAAATCCGCCTTCCCCATCCTCGACGGGCGCGAGGCCTGGGTAGCAGCGGGCGTCGTGATCGTGCTGATGGCGCTCAACCTTCGCGGCGTCAGGGAGTCCGGCACTTTCTTTGCCATTCCCACCTACTGCTTCATGGTCGCGATCTTGAGCATGGTGATCTACGGGCTGTTCCGAATCCTGGTGATGGGCGAGGAGATCCAGGCGCATAGCGCTCAGTACGGGATCGAACCGGATCCCCAGTACGCAGCCTTTACCGGTTTCGCGATGGTGGCCCTACTAGCCCGCACGTTTTCCTCCGGATGCGCCGCCCTCACCGGTGTGGAGGCCATCTCCAACGGCGTGCCTGCGTTCCGGAAGCCGAAGAGCAAGAACGCAGCAACCACCCTGCTGTTGCTCGGCACCATCTCAGTGTCAATGTTGATCGGGGTTGTCGTCCTGGCCAACCTGACCGGACTCAAGCTGATTGACGCCGGGCACTCGTACTACACGCTCAACGGCGAGCGCGTCGATGTGATTGAAGAGACGGCCATCGGTCAGTTGTCCGCGGCAGTTTTCGCCGACTTCAAACCTCTCTTCTACTTCGTTGTCGCGGCCACGATGCTGATCTTGTTCTTGGCCGCGAACACCGCATTCAACGGATTCCCGGTGTTGGGCTCGATCCTCGCTAGGGACGGCTATCTACCACGCCAGTTGCACACCCGCGGCGACCGCCTGGCGTACAGCAACGGGATCATTGTGCTGGCCTTCTTCGCCATCGTGCTGATCATCGCGTTCGATGCTGACGTGACGGCGTTGATCCAGCTCTACGTCGTCGGCGTCTTTGTGTCCTTCACCGTCAGCCAGCTCGGCATGCTGCGGCACTGGACGCGGCACCTCAGAGTCGAGACGAACCCTGCGATACGAGGACGGATGATCCGTTCCCGAGTGATCAATGCGATTGGGCTGACGATGACCGGCACAGTACTGGTGATCGTGTTGCTCTCGAAGTTCACGAAGGGTGCTTACATCGCGATCATCGCGATGGGCATCCTCTTCGCGATGATGAAGATGATCAGGCGGCATTACGACACGGTGGCTCGGGAGACCGCGCTGGTTGAGGGCGAGGATCGGACGCTGCCGAGCCGGGTGCGGGCTGTGGTGTTGGTGAGCAAGCTGCACAAACCAACCCTGCGGGCACTCGCCTTTGCCAAGGCCGCCCGGCCCAGCAGCCTGGAGGCTCTCACCGTCTCGGTTGACCCGGAGGAAACCGAACGCCTTGTCAAGCTGTGGGAAGAGGCCGACACCGGAGTTCCGCTCAAAGTGCTCGCCTCGCCCTACCGGGAGGTGACCAATCCGATCATCGACTATGTGAAGAACCTGCGGCGGGAGAGCCCGCGTGACGCGGTGACGGTCTACATCCCTGAGTACGTAGTCGGCCATTGGTGGGAGCAGATCCTGCATAACCAGAGCGCCCTGCGGCTCAAAGGACGGCTGCTGTTCACGCCAGGCGTCATGGTGACATCGGTGCCGTTCCATCTGGCGTCATCGAGCAAGGCCGAACAGAGGTTTGAGCGGGAGACTGCCCAGGAAAACGCTGCTCGGCGCTACCTGCGCAGCGGCTAGCGATGTTCGCGCCGCCGATCTGCAGAAGGAGATGGCGGAACAACGCTTTTCCGTTCCGCCATCTCCGACGAAGGCGGCGGCACTAAAGCGAACATCGCAGCGAGCGGAGCGAGCAATCAGACAGAGCGCGCCAAGCGAGCAGCGCCAGAAAGGCCATACCAGCGCTGGAGCTCGGCGAATCCCTCATCGAGACTGACCCGAGGCTGCCATTGCAGGACCTGCCGAGCCAGCCGCTGGTCGAACCAGTGGGCAGTTGAAAGCTGTTCGACCAGGAACCGGGTCAGCGGCGGATCATCGTCCGGGCGTCCCGGACGCACGCTCTGGGTCCATGTCCAGAGCGCCTCCAGAAAGGTTCCGCCGGCACGTGCCAGTCCCACCGGCACGTGCCGAGTCGGTTCCGGGGCTCCGGCCGCGCGGCACATGGCGGTTATCAACTCTGCGATTGGTCGCGGCTCGCCGTTGGTTACCACCAAGGCCTGGCCACGTGCCTCGACGCAGTGGTCCAGAGCCGCTATCAGCGCTTCCACGGCATTGACGACGTACGTGCTATCGACCAAGGCTGCTCCCGAGCCGATGAGCGGCAACCGTCCGCGGCGTGCTCGGTCCACCACCCGAGCCACCAGTTGAGTGTCACCTGGCCCCCACACAACGTGTGGACGCACCGCGACTACCGCCAGCTCCCCATGGTCGGCGTGCAGCGCGATCAGCTCAGCTGCCGCCTTGCTTCTGGCGTACGGCCCACGAGCAGTGACCGGGTCGGCGGGATCCGCGCCGCGTCCGACCAGCGAGCTTCCGGCATGGGCCACAGACGGCGATGAGACATGCACCAGCCGTCGTACTCCGGCCGTCACACAAGCATTCACGACCGCGCGGGTGCCTTGGACGTTGATCCGCTCGTACTCGGCCTCCGGACCGACCACGTTCACCTTGGCTGCCAGGTGAATGACCGCGTCCTGGCTACTCACCGCGGTGCGCACAGCTTCGGCGTTGCTGATATCGGTCAGTGTTTCGGCCAGGCCGAGTCCGGCTGGACGCCGCTGTAGCACGGTCACCCGGTCGCCCCTGTCGGCGAGCGCCCGCGCCACCCCGCGTCCGAGCATCCCGGTCGCCCCGGTGACCAGCACGCGCACGCTGTCCTCCGTTCCTACGGCCGACCGACCCGGGCACCGGCTAGCACACGCTCAGCCCAACGCGCGAGCCGCTGCCGGTCGATCTTGGCGGCGTGCCGGATGTCCACCGGCAACGCTGCGACGACCAGCACAGCTGCAACGCGTACGCCGGCCGCTTCCCGTACGGCAGTGGCGAGCTGCTGCGACGCCAACCCAACCGGTGCGGGGGTTTCCGGGACAACGACCGCCACCACTTGCTGAGTGCCCCGAGGGCCCACACCGACCACCGCGGCGCCGGTTACCGGACTTTTGACCTCGATTCGTTGCTCCAGTCCGACCGGGGTGAGCGGTCCGTCGGCAGTCGTCACGACGTGCACCAAACGGCCCTCAACCCACAACCGTCCGGCGCTGTCGATGTGCCCGACATCGCCTGAACGATGCCAGCCCGGGTCCCGAGAACTTGCTCTCTCGGTCGCCCACAGCCGGTCGTAACGGTCCTTGACGTGGGTCGCGGACACACAGATCTCGCCGGAAGTCTCGACGCTTGGCCCGGGTGGTCCCGTGGCGTCGCCTAGCGGGTCCAATGGGCTGATCTGGATCTGCACACCAGGCAGCGGGCGCCCGACGCACACCCCGTTGCCCGAGCCGGCCTGCTCCAGCTCAGACAGCGCGATATCGGTCAGCGGTAATACCTCTGTCATCCCATATGGCGTGTGCAGCTCGGCGTGGGGCAGAACTTGACGAAGGCGGCGCAGCAACGTAACCGAGACCGGCGCACCGGCTGAGAGCACCAGCCGAATGCGCGCCAGTGCCGACGACTGCTCATCCGTCAGCTCGCCTGAGGTGGCAACTACGTTCCGCAAAGCTGCTGGTGAGGCGAAGACCAAGGTGGCGCTAATGGCCGCCGCCGCATCAGCTAACCGCGCCGCAGTAAGAGTGCCCGGTTTGGTGACATCCATCCCGGGCACAACGGCCCCGATGCCGAGTGCTGGGCCGTACAGCGCAAACGGGGCGAAGGCGGCGACTAGCCGATCATCCGGATTGATGTCGCAGAGGGCGCGCACCTGATCCAGCTGCGCCAACAGCTGGTGATGCCGATAGACCACCCCCTTGGGCGGGCCAGTGGCGCCGGAAGTGAACAGCACCGCTGCCTCACTTGACTGCGCGCCGTCCGGCTCGACGTGTACCCGTTGGGTGTCGACGGGCGCCCTGCCACTCCCCGCGGTCAGAAGCTCGCCTATCGAGTGCTGAATGCCCAGCAGGTGGCGGATCGGGCTGGGCACCTCACCGGCAACCACCCGGATACCCGGAAGCTGGAACGCGGCAGCAGCGGCGACGGCCGCTGGGATGCCGATCAAAAAGTCCGGATCAGCGCTGCGCAGCGAGTCCGCCATGCGCCGCCAGCCAAGGCCGGCGTCTGCCACCACGATCACGGCACCCGACTGCCAGCAGGCGTAGACCGTCGTAGTCAGGTCGAGACCCGGCGGCACGAGCAGCGCGACTCGGTGTCCGGGCCGCACGCCCACCCGGCGAAGTCCCTCGGCCAGTGCACTGACCCGATCTCGCAGCCCCTCGAACGAGATCACGCGCGTGTCGCCGCGACCAAGCTCGGCGATGGCCGGACTGTTGTCCCTGCCGGCTGCCACACCAACAACCCGGTCGGGAGCCAGCACGGGTGCCGGCTGCCGGTCCGGAGCCGGCTCGGGTACAGCCAGGTCCGGCGCTGCGCTGTGCACCGGCGTGTTGGCCTTCGACCTCACCCACAACCAGGCATCCTCTGCCGCTTGAGGCGCATCCTCCATCACCAGATGCGACGCTCGGGTATATCGGTGAACGTCCGCATGCGGCAACCGCCGCTGCAGATCGCGGAGGTATCTCTGCGTGAAGACCGGGTCGCGCGGCCCCCACAGCAGCAGCGTTGGAACAGTTGTGAGCTCGCTCAGGCGGCAGGCAACGTCATCGAGCACGGCTCGGCTGGGATGGCCTGACTCCAGGGGGATGTCTGCCACGAACTCAGCGACGGCCCGTCGTCGCTGAGAGGCGGAGTACGGAGCCCGCAACGCGCGGCGTACCTCGACCGGGATCTGCGGCCAGGACAGTGCTGCGGCACCACGGACGAACGTTGTGGTGCGTACACAGACCAGCTCCCGCAGCGCACGGCTGCGCGCCAGCCGGATCAGCGCCGGTGGATCCGCGTCCAGCGGGACAGCGACCCCGGTGTTGGTCAAGATCAACCCGGCCATCTGATCCAGGTGGCGTTGCGCCCAGCCCAGCGAGATCGGTCCACCCCAATCGTGCGCCGCCAGCACTACGCGTCCGGTGATTCCCAGTTCCGAGGTTATGGCGTCGAGGTCATCGATCCGGGAAGCGAGGGTACGAGGCAGGCGTGGTCGCTCTGAGTAGCCCATCCCAAGCTGGTCCACCGCGACCACTCGCCAGCCCGGATCCGCGCAGGACAGGAACCGGCGCCACAGATAGGACCACGTGGGGTTGCCGTGCACGCAGAGCAGCGTTCCCACGTCCGGCGCGACGCCATTGTCGAGCGCGTGCCAGGTGCGCGGAACCCCTTCGGCGTCGATCGCTTGGACCAATGTTGACCAGACCGGATCGACCCCCGGCATTCCAATGATCTCAGTGACAACGCCGGGCGTGGCGAGCAGACGGTTGATCACCAGACGATTTCGGCGTACGAAGTGTTCAGACCGGATCCGATGCCTAGCAACAGAATCCGGTCCTCGGCGCGCAGCTGATCTAAGTGCCGAGCCAGCGTGAACGGCACCGCGGCCGGTCCCATGTTGCCGTACGTTGGCACGGTAAGCGGGAAGCGCGTCGGGTCAACGCCAAGCGCCTTAGCCATCGCGCGGATGTGCACGACCGAGGTTTGGTGAGCGACGAACCAGTCGATTCCATCCCAGCCGAACTCCTCCCTCGCATCGGCCCAGGTCGCCAACGCCAGCGCCAATCCGGCGTCGAATAGCCGCTTGGTGTCGGTGCGCATCCGGGTGAGATCACCCACGCAGAGGTCGTGGTGCTCGGTGCCGGCGCGACTCACCCCACAGATGACCCGATGGCCTTCAGGATGGCGATCGGCTCGTCCGAGCACCATCGCCGCAGATCCCGAGCCGAGGGTGAGGGTGGCGAACTGCGAGCGCAGGTCGGCGGCTGTTGTGTCCTCGGCGGCGAGCCTTTCCAGCGTCACCTCCTGGGTATAGCGGGATCCTTCGGCATCGACGATCACGGCGTAGTCCGCCTGCCCCGAGTCGATCATCGTCCCGGCCAACTGGATGCCGTTCACAAAACCGAGGCAGGCATTCGCCAGGTCGAAGTTGAGGCAGGTGGTAGGCAAGCCCATCTGATGGTGAATCGCTACTGCCGTGGAAGGCTCGAGATACTCCCGGGAAACCGCCGTGTTGATCAACACACCAACCTGCGCAGGGGTGATGCCCGCCTCAGCCAGCGCCTTGGCGCCAGCCATCGCCGCCGCATCAGCGAAGCTCACGTCCACCGGCCACCAACGACGCTCGACCACTCCCGCTAGCTTCTCCAGCATGCCGGGCCGCATTCCCACCCGCCGATAGGTGTCTATCAGCCGTTCATCGAAGGCCGCAGACGTCATGACCACCGGTGCGTCAACGGCACACACCGACAGCACGGTGGTGTTGGCCAACCGGAAACTTGCGTTACCGCTCATATCTCGTCCACCTACCCGGGGCGTCAATCTGCCTCCCCTTAGGCTCCTGCAACTCTGCTCAATGGTGTCACCGCCTACCTGAGTGCTGTTGAGCGGGAAATGATTCCGCTCTCTACGATCTTCGATCAGGCCGCCGTGTTATCTTGACGTCAAGATAGTTTGCCTACGACGAGGAGGGCTCATGAGTGTAAACAGCTTCGATGCCAAGGCGACCCTCCAAGTCGGTGATGAGTCGTATCAGATCTTCCGGCTCGACGCTGTCGATGGCTCAGATTCGCTGCCGTACAGTCTCAAGATCTTGCTAGAGAACCTGCTCCGCACCGAGGACGGCGCCAACATCACCGCCGATGACATCCGGGCCTTGGCCGGCTGGGACCCCAACGCGGAGCCCAGCAAGGAAATCCAGTTCACGCCGGCGCGTGTGATCATGCAGGACTTCACGGGTGTGCCCTGCGTCGTCGATCTGGCCACCATGCGCGAGGCAATGGGGGAGATGGGCGGCGATCCCGCCAAGATCAATCCGCTGGCCCCGGCCGAGTTGGTGATCGACCACTCAGTTATCGCCGACGTGTTCGGCACTGCTGACGCGTTCGCCAGGAATGTGGAGATCGAATACCAGCGCAACCGGGAGCGCTATCAGTTCCTACGCTGGGGTCAGACCGCCTTCGATGACTTCAAGGTGGTTCCACCAGGTACCGGGATCGTGCACCAGGTCAACATCGAGCATTTGGCTCGGGTCATCTTCTCGCGCCAGGTGGAGCCGTCGACGGGCTCTGGAGAGACCGAGTCGTACGCCTATCCCGACACCTGTGTCGGCACCGATTCCCACACCACCATGGTCAACGGCCTGGGCGTGCTGGGCTGGGGCGTCGGCGGTATCGAGGCGGAGGCGGCGATGCTCGGCCAGCCGGTCTCGATGCTCATCCCTCGGGTGGTCGGTTTCAAACTCTCCGGTGCGCTGCGCGAGGGTGCGACCGCAACCGACCTTGTTCTGACCATCACCGAGATACTGCGGCAGCACAAAGTGGTCGGCAAGTTCGTCGAGTTCTACGGGCCTGGTGTGTCTCATGTGCCCGTCGCGAATCGCGCCACGATCGGCAACATGAGTCCTGAGTACGGTTCCACGATCGCAGTGTTTCCCATCGACGGTAAAACCATTGAATATCTGAGGCTCACCGGTCGGAGTGATCAGCAGATCGCCCTCGTCGAGAGGTACGCCAAAGAGCAGGGTTTGTGGCACTCCGACGAGCGGGAACCGAGGTATTCCGAGTATCTGGAGCTTGACCTAGGCAGCGTCGTGCCGAGCATTGCGGGCCCAAAACGCCCGCAGGACCGAGTGCTGGTCGCCCACGCCAAACAGGGATTCCGCGAGGCGTTGCGGGATCATGTGGCCGCCGAAGAGCTCACCGGCTACGACGAATCGGTGGATGAGTCGTTCCCAGCCTCCGACTCGCCGAGTCACTCCGGCAGCGATTCCTCAGAGCCGCATGAGTATGGCGAGGAGCCGACCGACATCGGGCGGCCCAGCAAGAAGGTGCCGGTAAAGCTGGCCGACGGTACGTCGTTCGAGCTCGACCACGGGGCGGTGACGATCGCCGCAATCACGTCTTGTACCAACACGTCGAACCCCAGCGTGATGGTCGGAGCTGCGCTGGTGGCCAAGAAGGCGGTGGAACGCGGTTTGAATCGCAAGCCTTGGGTGAAGACCACCCTGGCTCCCGGATCGAAAGTGGTCAGCGACTATTACGACCGCTCAGGCTTGACCCCCTATCTGGACAAGCTTGGCTTCAACCTGGTCGGCTACGGCTGTACCACCTGTATCGGCAACTCCGGGCCGCTCATTCCCGAGGTCAGCGCGGCAGTACACGAAAATGATCTTGCGGTGGTCTCCGTGCTCTCGGGAAATCGGAATTTCGAAGGCAGGATCAACCCCGACGTCAAGATGAACTACCTGGCTTCGCCGCCGCTGGTCGTGGCGTACGCGATTGCCGGCACCATGGACATCGACTTGATGCGCGACTCGCTGGGCACCGATGAGCGGGGCAATGACGTCTACCTTGCCGACCTCTGGCCGAGCGAGGCGGAGATTGATGAGATCGTGTCCGCGGCGATCGGTGCAGAGATGTTCACCGAGTCTTATGCGGATGTCTTCGCTGGCGATGAGGAGTGGCAATCGCTGCCGACGCCTGAGGGGGAGACCTTTGCCTGGGACCCCGACTCGACCTACGTGCGCAAGCCGCCCTACTTCGACGGCATGCCAGCTGAGCCCGCGCCGGTCACTGACATCCAGGGGGCACGGGTGCTGCTCAAACTGGGCGACTCGATCACCACCGATCACATATCCCCAGCCGGCTCCATCAAGCCCGATTCACCCGCGGGCCACTACCTGTCCGAGCACGGCGTAGAGCGGAAGGATTTCAACTCCTACGGATCCCGCCGTGGCAACCACGAGGTCATGATCAGAGGGACATTCGCCAACATTCGGCTGCGCAACCAACTCGCACCAGGGACCGAAGGTGGATTTACCAAAGACTTCACTTCGCCGGACGAACCGGTGACTACGGTGTATGAGGCGTCCCAGCATTACCTCGCGGCCGGAATTCCGCTGGTAGTGCTGGCTGGCAAGGAGTACGGCTCTGGCTCCTCACGGGACTGGGCCGCAAAAGGCACGGCCCTGCTCGGAGTGAAAGCTGTGATCGCGGAGTCGTACGAGCGAATTCACCGATCCAACCTCATCGGAATGGGCGTGCTGCCGCTGCAGTTCCCCGAGGGTGAGAGCGCCAGCTCGCTCGGACTCACCGGTGAGGAAACCTTCGACATCATGGGCGTCACTGAGCTCAACGCTGGACGCACGCCGCAAACAGTCAAGGTGAACGCTGGTGATGTCAGTTTCGACGCACTGGTGCGTATTGACACTCCAGGTGAGGCTGACTACTACCGCAACGGCGGCATCATGCAGTACGTGCTGCGGTCGTTGATCAGGACCTAGCACAGCCACAGCAGCCTGCCGGGGGACCTTGGCCGGCGGCCGATTCGTCATGGTGTGGCAGACGGCGTTGCACTGCTGATCTCTCGGGCCCGGCCCGGCCGCGGGTCGGCTGAGTGATCAGCAACTGAGCCGACTGCAGACTCTGCTGACGTCGGAGCGCGACATTACCCTTGACGCGTGGGTCTGTGGAACGACCAGGTACTTCCCCGCGTCATGGACCGGGTGCTGCGAACGCCGGAGGTGAACGCCCGGCGCGCCAAGGTCTGTCAAGGCCTGCACGGCCGAGTGCTGGAAATCGGATTCGGAACCGGCCTTAACCTCCGCCACTATCCGGGCGAGGTGACCGAGATCTTGGTTGTCGAGCCCTCGAAGTCGGCGATGCGGCTGGCGGAGCCACGGAAAGCAGCTGTCTCGACGAGTGTCACGCATGTCGGAATGGACGGTGCCCGGCTCGACCTACCGGATGGATCGGTGGATTGCGTGCTCTCCACGTACACGTTGTGCACCATTCCCGACGTAAATGCGGCGCTCCAGGAGATTCATCGGGTGCTCAAGCCAGATGGTGCATTGCACTTCCTGGAGCACGGGCGGGCACCGACTGAGTCCGTTCGCCGTTGGCAGCATCGGCTGCATCCGGTGCATAGCCGGGTCGCCGGAGGCTGCCATCTGGACCGGCCGATCGACGAGATGATCACTCATGCCGGGTTGCTGATCCGTGACCTGGAAACGGGTTATGGTGACGGTCCGCGGCCCTTCAGCTATCTCTACCGGGGTCGCGCCCTTCCAGCCCGGTGAGATGGGCGGGATGCTGCGAGGCATCGGGCAGTAGCGCTTCTGAGATCTGCTTGGCGTACCTCTCGATCTCGCCGGCTGCGTAGTGCGTCCGCGGCCAGAAGAAGCCGCGCAGGCCGTCGCCCCTGGTTCTCGGCACCACGTGTACGTGCAGGTGCGGTATCGACTGACTGACGACGTTGTTGACTGCCACAAAGGTGCCCTGAGCGCCCAGCGCCGCAACGAGGGCGGCGGCGATCCGCTGTGTCATCGTCAGCAGTGGAACCATGAGGTCTCCAGGCAGAGCCAGCAACGTGTCCACGTGAAGGGTTGGGGCGACCAGTACATGGCCCTTGAACACCGGACGGTGATCAAGGAAAGCGATCACCTGCTCATCACGCGCCACCACCGCTGCGTCCAACTCATCGCTCAGGATCTGGCAGATCACATCGCTCACCGGCACGAGACTAGTGCCATCTCAAGCCCACACTGATCGTGGTCGCTCGTCGGTTCTGGTAATTGGGTTTGGCGTCATCTCTGGCTGCTGCATGCTGGGAGCTGTGAGCCTGTCCAGCACTCCGCGCAGCACTCTGACACGTCTCCGGGAACGGGCCCGTACCGACAGGGCTGACCTTTATGCAGTACTGGACGCCGGCCTGATCTGCCATCTCGGAGTAGTGCGTGACGGCGCTCCGGTGGTGCTGCCAACCGGTTACGCACGCGTTGATGACACGGTCTATCTACACGGCTCGACCGGAGCGGGCTATCTGCGGAACATCGACGGCGAACCGGTTTGCCTCACGGTCACCCACCTCGACGGGATCGTGTACGCCCGCTCGGTCTTTCACCACTCGATGAACTACCGAAGCGCCGTCGTGCACGGCATCGCCCGACGCGTCACCGACCCCGAGGAGAAGTGGTTCGCGCTCCAGTCGGTCGCCGACCATCTAGCACCTGGTTCATGGACCTACGCTCGTCAGCCGGACAAGCGGGAAATCGCCGCCACCACAGTGATCGCAGTTAGCCTGGCTGAGGCCAGCGTCAAGGTTCGGACTGGGCCGCCCAAAGATGAGGCTGACGACATCGAGGCGGGTGGCCGCTGGGCCGGCGTACTTGGAGTCCGTTATGTCTTCGATCCGCCGGAAACCGATCCGACAATCACCGATAACGGTCTTCTCCCCGCACACGTCATGAATCGGGCTAAGCCACAACCTCATAGTGACGTACTGACAGATCACGTTCGATGAGGAAACGGTCGTCCTCCGGATAGAAAACAGCCTGGTCGATGTCTTCGCCAACGAACGCCCGGATGCTGTCCCGAGACTCCCAGAGTGAGAACGTGATGATCTCGGAGCGATCGCCGTCGTCGCGTCGTAGCATCCAGGCGCCCTGATTGCCCGGCGTAGATCTGTACTCGGCCATGCCGGTCCTGTTGATGTAATTCGCGTACTCGCCAGCATCCTCGCGGCGCACTACGCCTCGCCAAATCCGCGCGATCATGAACAGACAGTACTGATGAGCCGGGTACGGCGCGCAGGGCGAGACCCGTCGCCCGACTACCGGTGGAGTCTGTCGAGTACGTCCTGGATTGCTTGGAGCACGGCGTCGGGACGGCGGAAGTGAAGGGTCACGTGCCCGACATCTCCGATGAGCCGGTTCTCCCCATACCGGAAGGAGTCGGCCCACTCGGTGTAGAGGCGTACCTTGCCTTCGATCTCCTCGCGAAGCAGTGAATCAGAGATGCCCTGGGATACCGCTGCCTTGAATGAGTCGATGCCGGTGGAGGTAAGGATGATCAGCGGTATATCTGGCATCTCTCCGGCGCGGCGGACCTCGTCGTAGAGCTGGTCGACGTTCTTCGCTTCCTGGAGACCAGCCCGTAACCAGGGCGCACTGACGTGGCGTTCGATGAGGACTGGGCGGATCTCCTCCGGCCAGTCCGCCATCTCCTGCTCGAACAAGGTCCGGTAAAACTGGATGAGCTCCTCTGGCAATTCATCGGGCAACACTTCGTCGGCGTCCCAAGCGGTCCACTGGTCGACCAGGTCCTTGGGCATGTAGGCGTTGTAGTCCTCGTGTGCCGGGTCGAGCAGAACCAGGCCGGAAACCTCGCCGGAGTACCGCTGCGCGTAGTGACGTGCGTAGAGGCCGCCCAGGGAATGACCGACCAGCAGGTAGGGAGCGGGTACCTCGGCGGCGGTCAGCAGCGATCGCAGTTCATCGACCACCTCCGCTGACCTGCGGGGTAGATCGACGTGCTGGCTCCACCCAGTACCAGCCCGGTCATAGATCACGCTGGTAGTAAGTTCAGCCGCTCGCCGCTGCACGTTGAGGTAGTCGAGGCCGACTGTGCCACCGCCGGCCAGGAACACGACTGCTGGGCTCCCGCTACCCGACTGGTGCAGCAACAAACGCCGGCTCTCCACCTCGTAATACCTGCCCACAGGCGGCGCCGGTTCAGTAGTGGTGGCAGGGCCGCGGTTAGACGACTCAGGCTGCATCAGTAACCCCTAACTATTCTCAACTTTGAGACTGGTATCGAATGTGAGATTGTAGCACAGTGGACACGCTGGAACTCCTCCTGCACCCGGTGCGGGTACGCATTCTGCACGCAATGTCCGGAGGACTGGCGCGCACCACCTCCGACCTGCTCGCTCGCTTGCCAGATGTCTCCAAGGCCACCGTCTACCGCCACGTGAGCCTGCTGGCTGAGGCAGGAGTACTGGAAGTCGTCAGTGAACAACGAGTGCATGGTGCTATGGAGCGCCGCTACCGGCTGCACCGACCGCGCGCCGTGATAGACCCCGATGAGGCCGCGGCGATGAGCCTTGATGAGCATCGCCAGGGATTCGCTGCCGCCACGGCTGCCCTAGTCGCAGAGTTCAACACCTACCTCGACCAGGCACACGCCGACCCAACCGAGGACAAGGTCGGCTACCGGCAGATCCCGCTATGGCTCAGTCCGAAGGAACTTGCTGAGCTGATCAATCAAATACGCAGCATCCTGGTGTCCAGGATGGACAACCAGCCCGCACCGGGGCGCCGACTGTACCTGTTGAGCCCGATTGTCTTTCCCATCGGAAACACCAGCCCAGATTGACAGGACCAGCCCAACTCTGGCTCCAAGGCAAAGTGGTGGCGATCGAACCTGTATTCGAATATGCTCGAGGTGTGACCACCCCCGCGTTCGTTCCCCCTGGTTGGCCCGGCCAAGTCCGCCCGCCGGGAGCATCTGGTTGGGAAGCTACAGCGATCGCCTATCTGCTGGATTGCTGCCCGCCCGACTTCCGCGCCTACCGAGTACTGCGCAACCACCCTATTGTGCTGGCGCAGTTCGCCACCCACTTCGTGAACGCCTACGACGAAGCGTCCCAACGCGGCCTGGCTGCGGTCCGCACCAGTTTGGGTGAATACGTCGAGCCGGATGTCGTCGAGGCCGCAACCGAGGCTTGGCTCGAGCAAGGTGCTCGGCTCGCCCGCACCCGTCGGGCTGTCGCGCTGCTGGATGAGGCTCTGCGCGGTCGGGTCTTTGTGCGCAAGCTGTGAGCTGGCTGAGTGAGCGACGTGCGTTAGGCCACACTTCGATGCTCGGGGGGTGCTGAACACGTAAACTCAGGCCCATGTCGGCCGCCCCGCACGGACTGTTGAGCTCAATCAGTAGCCCACAAGACCTGCGGGACCTGACGCCAGATCAGCTGGAGGAGCTGAGCGGAGAAATTCGGTCGTTTCTGATCGAAAACGTGTGCCAGACCGGTGGCCACCTCGGACCTAACCTCGGAGTCATCGAGCTGACTCTCGCCGTGCATAGGATCTTCGACTCGCCGCGCGACCCAATCATCTTCGACACGGGCCACCAGAGCTACGTGCACAAGATCCTGACCGGCCGTCGGGATCAGTTCCCGACATTGCGACAGCGCCACGGGCTGTCGGGGTATCCCAGCCCGACAGAGTCCGAGCACGACTGGGTGGCGAACTCCCATGCATCAACGGCGCTCTCCTACGCCGACGGGCTGGCCAAGGCTATTCGACTGCAGCGCAAGCCGGGCACTGTGGTCGCATTCGTGGGGGATGGTTCCCTTACCGGGGGGATGGCTTGGGAGGCTCTGAACAACATCGCAGCCTCCGACGACCTGCCGCTGGTCATCGTCGTGAACGACAACGGCCGCTCCTATACGCCGACGGTTGGGGGCCTGGCACGATATCTGACCGGGCTGCGTACCAATCCCCGCTACGAGCAGGTCCTCGACCTGGTGAAGCGCAACGTCAGCCGGGCGCCGCTGGTCGGCAATGTCGCGTACGACATCCTGCACGGCATCAAGATGGGGCTGAAGGACGTACTGGCCCCACAGGGCATGTTCGCCGACCTCGGTTTGAAGTACGTAGGGCCGATCGATGCTCACGACATACCAGCGGTGGAGAAGGCCCTTCAGCAAGCCAAGCAGTTCCCCGGCCCTGTCCTGGTGCATTGCATCACGCGCAAAGGCAACGGCTTCAAGGCTGCCGAGAACCATGAGGAGGATCGCTTCCACGCTGTTGGCAAGATCAACGCCAAGACCGGCGAGGCGGTCGGCGCTGCCTCCGGCCAGACCTGGACCGACCTGTTTTCCGAGGAGCTTCTCCGGCTGGGCAGTTCCGACGAGCGAGTCGTCGCCATTACGGCAGCGATGGTGTATCCCACAGGCCTGCACCGGTTTGCCAAGGCATTCCCCGACCGCTGCTTCGACGTCGGCATCGCCGAACAGCACGCGGTCACCTCGGCGGCGGGTCTGGCGATGGGCGGTTTGCATCCAGTCGTTGCGGTGTACTCGACCTTCCTCAACCGCGCGTTCGACCAGGTCCTGATGGATGTCGCCTTGCATGAATGCGGGGTTACCTTCGTGCTCGACAGGGCGGGCATCACCGGACCCGATGGGGCCAGCCACCACGGCATGTGGGACATGTCGCTCTTGCAGGTGGTGCCTGGCCTGCATTTGGCCGCACCACGGGACGGCACCCGCTTGCGCGAGGCGCTGGCGCGATCCTTGGCCATCGACGACCGTCCGACCGTGATCCGGTTCCCTAGGGATCAAGTGCCGGCAGACCTTCTGGCTGTTGACCGGGTGAGCGGGATGGACATACTGCTCAGGACTGAGCAGCCGCAGGTCCTCGTCGTAGGACTTGGTCAGCTGGCCGCTACGGCCGTCGCAGTGGGGGAGAGGCTATCTGATCAAGGGATCGGTGTGACGGTCCTGGATCCCGTCTGGGCGTTACCGGTCAACCCGGCCCTGGTAGAGCTCGCTGTTGATCATGATCTGGTGATCACGATCGAGGACAACGGCGTGGTGGGCGGCTACGGAGCGCGGGTCGCTCAGGAACTGCGCTCGGCCGGGGTCGATACTCCGGTACGCGAGTTCGGGATCCCGCAGGAGTTCCTTCCCCACGGCAGCCGATCCGAGCTGCTCACCGAGGTTGGGTTGACCCCACAGAACATCGCCCGGTACGCAGTCGAAGCGGTGGTGAGCGCGGATGCGACGCTGGAGCAGGCAAACGCCGAGGTTGAGGCAGACCAATAGGTCGTCAGTGCGGTCAGACCTGGACCAGAAGCGCGTCAACCCGAAGCAAATGCAGAAGCCGTTATTGAGGTTCCGACTGTGCACTGGACTGGCTGTTCTGGCAAACAGGACGTACCAGGGGGTGTGTGCCGGCGGCGCACCCTAGCTCAGGGGACGGAAGCGACTAGCTCAGGGGACGGAAGCGACTCCTGGCGCCAAGAAGCGGCGGCCCAGTACACGCTCGGAAACGCCCTCTCGGTCCAGGTAGGGCGTAATGCCACCAAGGTGGAATGGCCAGCCGGCGCCGAGGATCAAGCACAGATCAACATCCATCGGCGCGGCGACCACTTCTTCGGCCAGCATGAGACCGATCTCCTCCGCCAGGGCGCTCAGAGCCTTCTCCCGCACCTGCTCGGCAGTGCTCGGCTGGTTCCCTACCGTGAACAGCTTCGCCGTCTCCGCGGTGACATACGGTTCGCCGTCAGGCGTCCAGTCGTAGATGCCAGACCTTCCGGCAGCCACCAGTGCCTGGAGATTCGGCGAAACCCGGAAGCGATCGCCGAACGCCGCGTGCAGGTTCTCCAGCACGTGTAGGGCGACGGCTGGGCCGACCAGCTGTAGCAGCACGTACGGCGGCATGGGCAAGCCGAGTGGTCGCAGCGCGGCATCGGCTACCTCAACGGGGGTGCCCGCATCAACCGCCGCGAAGATTTCCGCCATCAGTCTGAGCAGCACCCGGTTCACCACGAAGCCAGCGGCATCCTTGACCAGCACGGCGTTCTTCTTCAGCGTCTTGGCGACCTGGAATGCGGTGGCCAGCGTCTCATCGTCAGTTGCCGGTCCACGAACGATCTCCACCAGCGGAAGCACCGCCACCGGGTTGAAGAAATGGAAGCCGACCACTCGCTCGGGATGATCAAGGTCTGCTGCCATCTGCGTAACGGACAGCGAGGAGGTGTTGCTGGCGAGCACGCAATTGGCGGAGACATGTTTTTCAAGATCGGCAAAGACCTGTTTCTTGATCGACATCTCCTCGAAGACCGCCTCGATGACGAAGTCGCAGTCGGCGAAGTCGACCAGCTCGGTAGTGCCGGAGATCAACGTCTGGAAGCGGTTCGCTTCATCGGGAGAGATCCGTTGTTTGCCGAGGAGTTTGTCGATCTCCGCCGCAACGTAACCCAATCCCTTGTCAACCCGCTCTTGATCAAGGTCTGTGATCACTACCGGTACCTGCAGCCGACGCAGGAACAGCAAGCCGAGCTGGCTGGCCATGAGGCCTGCACCGACGATGCCAACCTTGGACACGGGCCGCGCCAGGCTGGACTCAGGGGCGCCTGCCGGCTTTCGGGCGCGCTTTCGGACAAGATCGAACGCGTACAGGCTCGCTCGCAGTTCGGGAGCCATGATCAGATCGGCGAGCGCTTCGTCCTCGGCAGCGTACGCCTCGGCCCGGCCCGAAGTCCGTGCTGCCGCCATCAGCTCCAACGCCCGGTAGGGTCCCGGCGAGGCGCCGTGGACCTTGCTGTCAACGAAACTGCCGGCCCGCGCCAACGCTTCGTTCCAGGACTCTCCGCGGTCGACCTCCGGCCGTTTCACGACCTGCGATCCGGCGACGACCTGACCCGCCCAATCCAGGGAGCGAGCTAGGTAGTCGGCACCGTCGAAGATCGCGTCGGCCAGGCCCAACTCGTACGCCTGCGGGCCATTGAGCATCTTGTTCTGGTTGAGTGGGTTCTCGATGATCAGCTGCACGGCCCGGTCGGCACCGACCAGGTTAGGGATCAGGAAAGCGCCACCCCAACCCGGTATTAAGCCCAAGAAACACTCGGGTAGAGCGATCCCTGAGGCGGCGGACGAGACGGTTCGGTAGTGACAGTGCAGGGTGAGCTCCAGGCCACCACCGAGTGTGACTCCATTGATGAAGGCGAAGGTCGGCACCTGAGATGTGTGTAGCTTGTCGAAGACGGCATGGCCGATCCGCGCGATCGCCAGGGCCTGGTCGCGGTTGACGATCTTGGCGAATGCGGAGAGGTCGGCGCCTGCCGCCAGGATGAACGGCTTTCCGGTGATCGCGATAGCCACGATGTCCTCACGGGCGAGCGCAGTGTCTAGAGCCCGGTTCAGTTGAGCTAGACCCTGCGCCCCGAGAGTATTGGGCCGCGTGTGATCACGCCCGTTGTCCAAAGTGATCAACACCGCAGGCCTGGCTGTATGTGGCAGCTTGATGTCTCGGCTCAGCGCCCGGGTAACAACCTCACCTTCGCTGCCTGCTGAGGCCGCGACGAGCAGCCGTTCGAGTTCGTCGGGCCTCACTCTTCCCCCTCCGAGGACGGTAGAGGGTTCTCCCAGATCACTGTGCCGCCCATGCCGAGACCGATGCAGAGCGTGGTGAGCCCATAACGGACTTCCGGATGCTCCCGGAAGGCGCGCGCCAGGTGAATCATGAGGCGAACTCCAGAGCTAGCGAGTGGATGACCGAGGGCGATGGCACCGCCGTACGGGTTGAGCCGCGGATCGTCTGCGGCCAACTCGAAATGATCACAGAAGGCAAGCACCTGAACGGCGAACGCCTCATTGATCTCAAACGCGCCGATGTCACCGATCGACAGCCCGGCCTTCGCCAGTGCCTTCTCCGTCGCCGGGATCGGTCCGACTCCCATGAGTTCGGGATCCACGCCGGCGAATGCAAAGGAGACGAGCCTCATCGCTAGTGGCAGACCGAGTTCGGTTGCCACATCTTCG
>DATEWO010000442.1:0-8962 GCA_035257925.1 Propionibacteriaceae bacterium
GCTGGAGGTGCTCGGCGCCGCCGTTGAGTCCGGGGTGACGTTCTTCGACACCGCCGACGTCTACGGTGACGGTCGCAGTGAGCAACTGATCGGTCGTTTCCGAGCGCAGCACCCTGATCTGCCGATCATGGTCGCAACCAAGATGGGGCGCCGCGTTGATCAGGTACCGGAGAACTACACGCTGCAGAACTTCCGCTCCTGGACCGACCGGTCGCGTCGCAACCTGGGCATGGACCAACTCGATCTTGTCCAGCTGCACTGCCCGCCGACCGCGGTGTACTCCCACGATCAGATCTACGACGCGCTGGATACGCTGGTAGCCGACGGAGTGATCGCCAATTACGGCGTCAGCGTGGAAACCTGCGATGAGGCGCTGACGGCCATGTCTCGTCGCGGCACCGCGACGATACAGATCATTCTCAACGCATTCCGCCTCAAGCCGCTGGATGCTGTGCTGCCGTCGGCGATCACGAATGGGGTAGGGATCATCGCACGGGTTCCGCTGGCCAGTGGCCTGCTTAGTGGGGCGTACACGACCGCTACCACATTCGCCGAGAATGATCATCGAAACTTCAACCGCGACGGCCAGGCATTCAGTGTGGGCGAGACCTTCTCCGGTGTGGACTATGAGACCGGCGTAGCTGCGGCGCAACAGTTCGCTGATCTGGTATCCCGGCTGCCGTTTGAGGCCACGCCGGCACAGGCGGCCCTGGCGTGGGTGGCGCAACAGGCGGGCGTCACGACGGTGATCCCGGGCGCCAGGACCGTCGCGCAGGCAAAAGCCAATGCGGCGGCCGGTGACTTACCGTCGTTGGGCGCGGACTTCATGTCCGGCGTACGCGAGCTCTATGACCGCGAGCTGCGGGCCCAGATCCACGACCGCTGGTAACGGTCGGCACGAATACCGCGCGGTCGATAGCGTTGCAGAGTGCTTGACGGACTTCGCGATGAGTTGGACGCGCTGGGCCTGACTCGATTCGACATTCAGCTGCCGGGTGAGGACTCGGCGGTAGCCCCGTTGGAAGGGGCACTTCGGGTACGCGGTGACGGCGTCCGGTTCGTCCTCGAGACGGTGGACTATGGCGAGCCATTCCGACTGGCCGCTGCGGAATCAGAAGCAGAGATCAAGCGGTCCGTCATCGACTATGTGTCACGGCCGCTGCCGCCAGTACGGGTCACGTCGCGTCACGAGTTGGACACCATCGTCGGCAAGGTCGCACTGCACTATTTCGACCTCCGGGATCGTGCCCGCGAGGCGGGGCAGCGAGGCATTGTGATCGATCTGCCAGCCGAGCTGCCGATCGACAGAATCGGAGCGCTCGACGGTGTGCATACCTACCCGATCGATACCCCTTTCGAGTTTCGTTCCTTGCCGCCAACGGCGCTGCGCCCAGAGAATGACGTTCACCAGTTCCTGACAACCGCCGATGTCCGGGTGCGGGCGGCAATTACGCCACCGTGGTTCGGACGCCCGGGGGGCGGTATCCGCTTCACGCTGCAAGAGCCAGGGACCGGCGTACGAGACCTAGTGGTCTCGGGCCAGTTGCAGCGCATTCAGATCGTCGAGGCGGAGACCTGGTAGCTGATGCGGAGTGATCATGAGGAGCCAGCTGTCGGGAAGGGGTGGCTCAGATCGAAGAGCGGTTCCCCGTTGGGGTGCCGGTAGCTCGCTGCGATGTCGGCCAGTTCCGCGATGGCAACCCAGCTGAAGTCCAGAGCGCGTTGGTGGCCGATGTAGCCGATCGGAAAAGTGGCTTCGCCGCCGGGCCACGCGAGTTCGAAGTCGGTAGGCCCCTTTTCGATCGTGCATCCTGGAGCAAGCCGATTGAGCTGGATCTTCGCCAGCCGAGTCCGCATGCGGAGTATCGCGCTGAGCTCCATGATCATGAATCTCCGGGCGGCCGCCGCGCTGGAGAAGGTACACATCACATTGCGGAAGTCGGGGCGTACCACTGACTCATAGACGAACTGGGACTGCCGGAAAGCAACGGCTCGGCCAACCTGCGCGTCTCCGACCGCGAGTACGTCGGCGCCGGTGGGCTGGCGGCGCTCCCAACCGAGGTCAGCGAGTACGGCGTCCATCGTCACCAGATCGATGTCGTCGGTGTCGGGAGGTGGCGTTTCGATGGGGGGCGGATCCATAGCACGCCCCGCTGGGCGCGCGGCCAGCTCGGTTTCAACCCCGATCCCCAGGTCGAACAGCGGCTCACCATTGATGTGCCGGTAGCTCGCCACGATGCTGGCCGGGTCAGCGTCAATGACCCAGCTGAACGTCACGGCTTCGTACCTCCGATAGAAGGTTGCCTCGCCTCCAGGCCAGGTCAGCCGATGTCCGGTAGGTACCTCCTCGAGCTCGCTCCCGTCCGCAAGCTC
Source organism: Propionibacteriaceae bacterium (assembly GCA_035257925.1). Classification (GTDB taxonomy): domain Bacteria; phylum Actinomycetota; class Actinomycetes; order Propionibacteriales; family Propionibacteriaceae; genus Microlunatus. The sequence continues at coordinate 2,374 of DATEWO010000442.1, forward strand.
CTTCATCACAATCGGCGCCATCCGAGTCCGAAAACGCACAGACTCGCCGAGATCCATGATCAAGAAGCGGCGAGCATCGCGGGCTGAGTTGAAGGCTGCGGCTGTCGAGCGCACTCCGCGACTGGTGGTCTCGAAGGTGAACAGCCCATGACGGATCGCGAGTATGCGCGTGTCCTCGAGGTTGCCGACCTCGAGAATGGTCTCCGAATCGGCAGGCCAGCGATCCAAGCCGAGCTCGTCGACCAGCTCCTCGATCAGGAGCATGTCGGCCGCAAAGGCGTCGTCTTGGCCTTGTTGATCAGTCATCGAGTCCCAAGCCTTACTCAGAGGGACGGCTGCTCCAATCCCTGTAGTGCGGCGTGGTACCACCGCCTGGTCGTGGCCAGTCGGCAGGCCAGCTGGTGTTGTCGATCACCTCAATGATCCCCTGCTGCCTTAGCTCGGTGACTCTCATGGCCTGGCCGTTGGAATCGAGGATCCGGATCTGCAGGCCACCGCCTTTCCGACCGAATGCTGGCGCCACCTCGGAAACCTCAATCACCGTATTGGGTGGCAGTTCCCCGGTGAGCCGCATCGTGAGCAGAGGATCATTGAGACTGCCGGGCGGCAGTGCACGCGCCTCGAAGCTCGTTTCAGGCAGAGACATGTACCGACCATCCTCGGCGCCCAGCCGGTCCAAGACATCGCCGTAGTGAGCTTGGAATTCCTCGACACTGGTGAAGTCCAGGCGGCGCCCTACGACGGCGCCTTCGTTGCCGGGGTACCGGAGGCGGTTTTCCTCATTGACATAGCGGGCCTCAAACTCTTCCCGACTGTAGGGGTTTCCCGCGGCGTCACGTCCGAACGGTGCCTGCGGATCGGTGACTAGTCGGCCGATGTCCTGAGGTAGGTCCCCGATCCTCGGCGGCAAGTACTGGTCGCCCAACCGGCCATGGTCTGCCTTCGGCTGGCCATAGTTGGGGTCGATGGGGTTGCCGCGGATGTCGTCGGGATTCGGGCGCGTGAACCCCGGGCCATGGTCGGCATCGGAGAGCACCGGATCCCCTTGATTCGGGTCCCACTCCTTGCCAGTCCCGTGATCGGAACCACCCGTCGGACCATTGGATCCGCCATCGCTCGGACCGTCGGTCCCGCCACCGCTAGCAATCGAATCTCCACCGCCGCCTGTCGGTGCGTCGGGTAGTGCGCCACCGCCACCAGGGGTGATTCCAGAGCCACCGGGTGTGCTGCCGGAGCCACCGATGTGCCCGCCGTCGCCGATATGGGTCGATGTCCCGCCCGAGCCGACCAGCGCCGGCTCCCGGACGGGGATCGTCGCGGCCGTATCGACCGTACGTACCGGAACATCGGAAGTGTTGCCCGTGCCCGGCGTATCCAAGGTCATGTCGCCCCTGGCGACCGACGGAACCTCGATCTTGGGCGCCTCGACCTGCGGCAGGTCTGGGATGTCGATCTTTGCGCCAGGACCAAGATTACCAATGTCGATCTTGGACAGATCGACCGACTTCACCAGATCAGCAATAGCCGGAATGGCAATCCTCGCGCCGGCGGTACCGACCTTGATCAACGCCGACGCCGGGTCGATGACATCCATGACCCTAGCTGCGGTACGGATCGCAGCTGCAGCCGTGCTGGCGCTGGTCCGGACGGGCGCTGTCGCGGCGCCAGCCGGGATGATGAGCGATGCGACATTGAACGTCGCCTCGCCAGCGGCCGCGGCGGGATCATCCTTCCACTTGTCCCAGGCAAGCAACCCCTTGCCGGCATTGAGCACCGTCATCTGGGAATCACGAAGGAAGTTGCCCACTGGCCCAGGCATGTTGGCGATCATCAAGGTGCCAGGCAGGCTGGTCACCGCGAGCCCCACCGCAAGCTTGCCGAGATTGCTCCAGGCGGCCGCGTAGGTGTCGCCGTCGAACCATTCCCCGGTCTGCGGGTTGTAGCCCAGCGTGAGGGTGCCGAGTCCGACAACGGTGCCCCAGATGCCCCCGACGACCACGCCATCCCAGACGAAGCGCCCCACCGCTCCGACGGCCTTCTCACCGCAGGACTCACTACGTTCGACCGTCTTGCCCCACGGGGTCTCCGCACCGTCCGGGATCTCGGTGACGCCGTAGCCATTCGGATTGTCCTCGGTGGCGGCCTCGATGTGCGGGAAGCCAATGATGTCGTAGATGGCATTGGCGCACTTGCGTTCCGCAGCCCAGAGCAGCACCATCTGGGCGTTGACCCTACGGATCAGGTCATTGTTGGCGTCAACAGAGTCCTGGTCCTCGTGCCACTCCACAGTCGAGGTGATGGCGCCAGCTCGGCTGAATGTGGTCTTTTCCACTCCACCGGCGATGGAGGCCACGAAGCTGTACGCCTCAGCCTTGATCCTGGCCAGCTCTGCCTTGATCGGTTCCACCTCGGCGGCGTAGGTCTTGAGCGCGCTGCTGACTCGATCGACGTTATTGCCGAAGGTTTCGGCGTTGGTCTTCACCGGGTCCATGACGCCGAAGAGCGTCCCGGCCTCAGGCGCCTCGTAGTGTTGTGCGAGCCGCTGCCAGGTAGTGACAACGACACCGCCTTGATCAGTTACCTCGTCGCCGATCGAGGAGATCTCGCTACCGGCGATCTCGACCATGTCAGGACGGAGGTTGTCGCCCGGAATGGCTGACGGATCGATGTGGTCGGGCATCAGTAACCTCCCATCCGCGGCGATCCCTGGTGCAGCTGCGGATCTGCGGCAATCACGGCGTTCCGCTGATAGGTCTGCACCATCTCCAGGTCCCCGTCGACGTACGCCTTGGTGGCCTGGTAGGCCCCAGTGATCGCTGCGCCTACCCGGGTACCGATCGCCTCAAGCCCTTTGGACTGGTTTTCAAAGAAGCTCTGCAGGGCGGGGACGATGGCGCCGCTGCCTCCCGTCCCGGTAGCGGCGAACTCGACCCAGCCTTGAAGCGGATTCAAAATCGTGCCGAACTTCTCCGCTTCGCTCTTCGTCGCGTTGAGAACTGTCTCTACGCCATTGGGGTCGATCCGGTAACCAGTCATCGTCGTCTCCCCGTGAGCTCAGCCGATGGCGTCGACCGCTGTCTTGGCACGCTGCAGCGACTGGGCGGCGGTTTCGTCATTGCTTCCCAGCGACGACCGCAGCACTTGGATGATGCTCCGCACCTGATCGGCAACGGTGTGCCAGCGTTGTTCCTTCGCGGCGTACTCTTCCGATGCCCCATCGGCCTGATAATCCGACATAGCAAGTTGCACGTCACGGTCACGCTGGTTGATCAATGACTCCAGGTGGCCGGCGACAGCATTGAAATGATCTTGGGCGGCCTGCGAGGCCGGGATGTCGAAGTCGCGGCGATCGGCGGCGTTTGCGGCAGACATGTGTCGTCTCCTCTCTCAGCGGGATCCGGAGAACCGGGCGGACTCGAAGTTGGCACTGGCCTGGGCAGCGGTCGTCTCATCGACCATCTGCTGTTCGCCGGTGACGAAGGCGGTGTTCTGCCCCTGGATGCCGCCGAGCACCGCGGTCAGCGCCGAGTTCAGCTCGTTGGCGATGAGATCGGTCTCACCCTTGAACTTGTCGAACGCGGCCCGACCGGCTCCGTTGAACTTGCCCTGGATCGGCTCTGCCGCGGCGAACAGTTGCTTCACCAGGCTTCCCAGATCCTCGTTGGCCGAAGACGTTTGCTTGGTCAAGACCGTGAGCGTCTCAGCCCCCATCGCGAACTTCATCACTTGCTCCTCTCCCCCGAAAAAGGGCGAAGATAACGGTTGGATCACGGACGAGACATAACCTAATGCCGTTGAGGGTCAGATTCTGGGCAATTGGCCATGTCGGTCCAAGACGCGAGCCAGATTTCTGGGAGGTGCGACCCCGAGCTCCCGAGAGAGGTCTGCACACCCTGCTGACGGTCTGCACGGTTTGCAACCCATGCAGACCGCGAGGAACCAACGTGCACGTAGGTTGCGACCCGAGGTGCCGGGAGCTCGGTGCCTGGGTCGGTGTCGGAGAGCTGGCGTTTCGGGGGAATAACGAAGCGATAACGGCGAATTCCTGCGCGTTGGCCCTGAGAGGTGCAAACTTACGGGCTGAACTACGTCCGTCTTGGGCAATGCGGGTGTGAGCGTCGGTAATCGCGTGCCGCCGTGCTGAGGAGGAACGAGCAGACATGCCTTTCGTCTGCGAGTGACGACGAAGTAGGCGGATTCCAAGCGCGATGCGCGAACGCCCGGAAGACCGGTGACTGTGAAGGTTCCTGAACCACTCGGAGGTTCACATGCCCGGAGCGCTGGCCGGTGTCGCGAGCTGCGCCCGCTGCGGCAGCATGCAAACGACCGCTGGTGTGCTGTGTCAGTCATGCGGCACGGCGCTGACACCCGCCGCGCGGGGGAGTGTGCTCGGCACGTATACGCCATTGATTGCCGGCGTGGCCAGGACGAATGCGCTACGCGGCTATCTGGCAGCACTGATCGACGCGCTTCCACTCGCGGTCGCAGCGGCAGTTGCCGTCGTAGCGGCGGCATCTGGCGCATTTGGGACGGTGGCGTGGATTGGCATCTTCAGCGGCGTTTTCCTTATTGGCCAGGTGCTCTGGTTCGTTCGCCGCGGCCGCACCCTGGGTCGCCTTGCCCTGAGCCTGCGAACCGTCGACGACCTGACCGGCAATCCCGTGAGTATCCGGAAGGTGCTGGCGCGCTTCACTCCCTCGCATTGGATTCGGCGTACGGTGACCGCGGATCTGATCCGGGGACGGGACCCGCTGACCCTGGCACTGTCCCCGCTCCCCGCCTCGGCACTGGCGGAGGACTCGCGATTGGACGCCGCCGTCTTTGCCGCATCGGGACCGGTTGCCGGGGTTCCTGCAACTTCCGACGCAGTCGCGATCGTCTTTGACACCGGACGCCGCCAGGTGATCCAGACCTCCTTGCTGATCGGTCGTAGTCCGGAGAGCGGTCGCGTTTCGGAGAATCGTGACGCGGTCCGTCCGTCGGGGGAGCAGTCGGTGCTCGCGCTGGCTGATCTCTCGCGGACGCTGTCCAAGACCCACGCTCTGCTGGAGTGGTCCGGCTCGGTGCTGTGGGTGACCGACCTGCATTCGGCCAACGGTTCAGTGCTGGTCAGCCCCGACGGCGAGCGCCGTCCTCTGGTTCCTGGAATCCGCGGCCCAGCCGCCATCGGCTGGACCGTGGAGTGCGGCAATCGATCCTTCACAGTGCACGCGGCGCCGCAGCGAGCTGCCTCATGAGAGAGCAGTCCCTGAGCGCGGTGCGGCACCCGCTGCTCGACTTTGGCGGCAGCGCCGAGGGCCAGGAAGGCGCCGGGATGGCGTACGCCGCGACAGAAAGCCGGTCGCCGGTGATCTTCCTCAACGCAGGTCGGATCAGCTTGCTCGCACAAGCGCGTGAGCAGGGGCGCCGGGTGGTCCTGGTGACTGACGAGTTGTCTTGTCTGACGCCCGCGTTCGCCGAGGTGTGGCGCGAGGGCGGCGCTGCCTGGGTAGTTCGTAGCCCGAACGGGCTGCGTGAGGGCTTCACCGGTCGCCGGTTGTCGGAGGTGGGCGAGGTTTTCACCGCGCCCGGAATCCGCAGCATCGATGATGTTGATCTTGGTTTTCTGCGGCCGGCGCCGGCAACCGCAGTGCAGGTGATGATGGTCGTCTCACTGCGGCATCGGGCACGAGTTACGACAATCTTGGGTGGTCCGATGGCCGAGCTCGCCAAGATCGCCAGCGGGGCCGCACCTCGCGTCTGGGGAGCGCACGAGCCAGCTGGAAACCTCTGGAATCGTGAGGCGCTGACCGGCTTCGCACAATCCCAGATGCCAGGGCCGGTGCTCCTGCTGGGCGTAGCAAGGGGCTTTCGATCAACGCTGACCGTGCAGCGCACCAGCGCTGGAATCGAGGAGATCACCGAGGCGCATCTCAGTCTCGGAGTGCCTAGCACGGTGGCGTTCGAAGATCATCGACGTAGCCTGATGAGCTACCTGAGCCAGCTCGCCCAGAACTCTATGCCGCTGGTCGGGCTGATCATGGCCCGACCGGGTCGAGACGACCTGCTCATTCCAGCCTTCTTGCAGCATCCGCCGACGCCGCTGGCGCTGCTGATCGGGCCTCCTGGGATACGCGCTCTGGATATCTCGGTCGATCAGATGAGACGGCAGTTCGGCGCAGTCAGGGTCGGCCGGCCTCGGATCCCTGGCTTGCTGTTCTCGCTGGGAAGCCTGGGCGAGGCGACCTGGCCAACGCTCGATGCGATCTTGACCGCAATCGGTGGTGATCAGGTGAACGAGATCCTGGGACTGTCTCCCCGTCACACGACCCATGAGGGTGATCATGTCGGCTAATCGCGACACGATCCTGCTGGAGACTGTCCGGACCCATCGGGCACGACTGCTGTCGGCTTTCCTCTACGGCGAGCTGGCAGAGCGCCGGCTCGGTCAGGACAACCTCAAGCGGCTCCTCGGCTCGGTGGTGCTGGCGGCTGTGATCTGCACCGGCTGCGTTGGCTTCTCACTGGTCACCTCGCTGATCGCTTCGCAGGCGGCGCGGCAGGCTCAGCAGCGCAGCAGTGGCGGATCGACGCCCGGCATCAGTGATCA
>DATEWO010000443.1:0-6788 GCA_035257925.1 Propionibacteriaceae bacterium
ACCGCCATTGCCGCAAGCACACCGAGGAAGATCACCAGCACTACTGAGCCAAAGGTGTAGATGAACGTGATCGCCAGGCTTGACCAGAAGTTGCTCGAGCCAAGCACTCGCTCGTAGTTGGCTAGCGTCAGCGGCTCGAAGAAGTCGGCGCGCCCAATCTGAATCAGACGCATCCGCTGAAAGGACAGCAAAATCGACCACAGCAGAGGGAAGATCACGATCACCAACACGACCAGCAGCGTCGGCGACATCAGCCACAGACCGAGGCGTGCGTCGCGCTGGGTAAGCGTTACTCGCTTCCTGGTTGCATCTGTCTTGGTGGGGGGGTGCTTTGTCTCGGTTACCGTTGTCGACACGGTGCTCCTCGGTGTTCGTAGATCCCGGCGCCCCGGCTGCCACATTGGTGATTGCGTAGACCCAGGAGGGGGAGGGAAGCCCTGGGTCCACGCATGGTGTTGTGGCTAGCCGCCCAGGTCTGTCTTGACTTGTTCCGCGCCTTTCTGTGCCTCGTTCGCGGCGTCAGCAGCGCTCGCGCCGGAATTGAGCATCTTGGCCAGAGCCTGGGGAACTACGTACTGCCCGGCGACGGCGGCCGCTAGCTCGCCCTGCCCCTGCGGTATGCCCCATCGCTCGAAGTTCCCCGAGCTTCCGACGATGGTGTTGAGAACCTCGACCGGATAGATCTTGGTCAGCACTTCTTTCTTGTCGACGCCGGCGCTGAGCTGGATCCAGCCCTCTGAATATTCCTTCAAATTGTCCGCGGTGCCGGAGCGAGCGGGCATCTTCCCTTCAGGGGCGATCGCCAGCCAGTCCAGGTACCCCTCGCCCATCATGTAGGTGACCAGCTCCTTGGTCTTGGGGGAGGCGTCGGTCAGCACGTTCCAGGAGACGACCTCACCCCAAGCCGCCGGCTCTGGGCTGCCCGGGCCCTGAATTTCAGTGAGAATGCCGGTGTTTTGTGCTAGCCACAGGGGATCTTTCTTGCATTGGGGGCAGGTGGGCAGCGCATCGCTACGCAGGCCGGCGAGCTCGTCGAGCAGGAAGGACGACCAGATCACCATGGCGGCGTTGCCTGCAAAGTAGGTAGCTCTGGTGGTATCCGCATCCTGGTTGCCAGCCACCGAGGATTCCTTGATCAGATTTGCGTAGAAGTTGAATGCCTCCTGGCACTGCGGGCTGTTCAGGGTGATATTGCCGCTGTCGTCAACAAGCTGGCAGCCGTTGGCGACCGCAACGTACTCAAAGGTCTGCTGAGTAAACGAGTCAGCAGGTGCTGTGGCGGCCACGATGCCGGCGGTCTTGCCCTTGTTCAGCTCCTTGGCCGCCTTCTCGATGTCCGCATAGGTCTTCGGCTCTGGCAACCCGGCGGCCTTGAAGAGGTCTTTCCGGTAGAAGAGCAGATTAGAGAATCCATCACTCGGCACGGCGATCTGCTCGCCGTCGACGCTGGTCAACTCCAGGGTGCGTGCGAAGAATGTGTCCCGTCCCAGTTCATCCACGATCTCTTTTGCTGCCTCGGGATCAACCAAGTCATCGGTGCGTAGCTGGTTCATGCCGTTGAGCGAGAGTGCGGCGATGGCATCAGGTAAATCGTTCGCAGCCGCGGCAGATGTCAACACGCTCGTCAGCTGATCCTCTGCGATCGCCACCAGCTTGACGGTGGCGCCCGACTTCTGAGCCCAGGCGTCCATGATCTTTTGTTGCGACGCCACCCGATCGGCGATGTCCTCGGTGGTCCAGATGGTGAGGGCGTTGTCCTCCGCCTGGGAGCCGGTGTCCTCACTCCCCCCGCCATCACCACCACCACCACAACCAGCGACAACCAGCATGGCAGTCAGAGCAGCCGCTGCCAGCAAACGTGATCTGTGCAATTCCTTCTCCTTCATGCGACGGATTGCCCTCAGCTCGATTCATGCCTCTGTTCGTGCCTGGCGATGATGAGAGGCGAACTTTTACTATTCAAACGCTAAATTAGGACTGATGACAAGACACAAAACGCCCTCTAGCGGATAAAATTCAATAACGGCTGGAGTCTGGCCATGGCAGAGAAAGGCGAGGCGACCACGTGTCTGCGGGATCCAATAGCAGCGGCGAGCTGCTGCAGCTGTTCCGGACAGGCGCAGTCGCCACACGAGGCGAGTTGCAGCGGGTCACCGGCCTGGCTCGCTCGACGCTCACCTATCGGGTCGACGCGCTACTCGCAGCGGGCTACCTCACCGAGGACGGCAGTGTGGCCCACCTGAGACGCGGCAGGCCGTCCACTCGGCTGCGGGTCAACGACCAGGCCACGACGGTCCTGGTAGCTGATCTGGGCGCCACTCATGGTCGGCTCGCTGTGAGTACGGCGGCTGGTGAGGTCATCGAGGAGTCCGTGATCGAGAGTTCGATCGAGAAGGAGCCGAGCACAGTTCTTGACACGGTCACCGCAGAACTGGATGCCATGTTGAAGCGATCCGGCCGCCCGGCGGAGACGTTGCGTGGCGTCGGAATGGGCGTACCAGGGCCGGTGAACTGGCACACCGGGCGGATTGCGCGCTCCATCAGCATGCCTGGCTGGGACAACTATCCGGTCGGTGATCACTTAGCCAGCCACTACTCCGTACCAGCAGTTGTCGACAATGACGCCAATCTGCTCGGTCTCGGCGAACAGCGGCGCATCTATCCAGACGCCCATATGGTGCTTTTCGTCAAGATCGGCACCGGGATCGGGGCATCCACGATCATGGACGGCGAGCTGCTGCGCGGGTCCGACTCGGCCGAGGGCGATATTGGGCATGCGAAGATCCCCGGCGTCGAGGAAACCTGCAGCAGCTGTGGCGAGCCCGGATGCCTTGCCGCGATCGCCAGCGGCCGTGCGATGGTTCGCGATCTGCGGCGACTCGGCCACACGCCGATCACCACGCGCGATGTTGTTGATCTTGTTCGGCGGGGTGATCCGGATGCGGTACGGATTGTCACAACTGCCGGTCGGGCACTCGGTGATGTGTTGTCAACGGCGGTCAGCTTGTTGAATCCCGACGTGTTGGTGATCGGTGGGGACATTGCCCATGCCTACGAGCGTTTCGTACGCGGGGTACGCGACACCTTGCTGCGCCGCAGCCAGCCGCTTGCCACATCTCGTCTCGTTATTGCGCGGACCAGGTTGGGTGATCGTGCCGGCATCACCGGGGCGGCTGCAATGGTGGCCGACGCCATCTTCGGTATCGAGGCCGTCGACGCCGTGGTGGGCTGATCGACCCCTTTATGGCCCGCTCGCGCATCGCGCGTGGAGTCTCGCCTACTTCGTCGTCGCTCGCCGACGAAGAGCGTGTCGGCTCATTCCTCCTCAGCACGGCGGCCTCAGCACGGCGGCGCGCGATTCTCCGACGCTCGCAGGCTGTTTATGGCCGCCACTTGATGGAGCAGCCCATGCTGGCGCGATGTGGTTCAGGCACCGGTTCACCGGCCAGCACGCGAGAGATGGCGTCGCTCAGCAACGCTCCAGTGACCGGCTTGCCGTTGCCTGGCGTCGACTCGTCGAACGCTCCGCGATAGGCCAGCCGCCGCTGTGCGTCGTAGAGGAAGAAGTCCGGCGTACAGGCCGCCGCGAAAGCGCGGCCGACTGTTTGCTCGGTATCCAGCAAGTACGGGAATGTCCACGAAGCGCGCCGTGCCTGATCAGCCAGTCGCTCGGGCCGATCGTCCGGATATGCCTGCGCATCGTTGGTGCAAATGCCCACCACGGCGAGGGTTGGGTACCGCGTAACCACCCGGCCGAGCTCGGCTTCGATGTGTCGGACGTACGGGCAGTGGTTGCACAGAAACGAAACCAGCAGCGCCGGCGCGGTGGCGAAATCATCGAGGCGCACCTTGGTGCCGGATAGGTCGTCGAGTGCGAAGTCGGGCGCCGGTGTGCCCAGCGGCACCATCAGCGACAGGAGAGCCATAACCTCAGCGTACAAATGGGTGCCGAGTCAGGACGACCAATTCCACGACGCCCTGGGGCGCAAAGGCTTTGCGGGCTCAGGTCACCGACTATTGAGGACATCAGCCAACACGTCGGGCCGGTCAGTCATGATGCCGTCGACACCGAAGCTCAGCAGCCGTCGCATGGCCGTTTCATCGTCGATCGTCCAGACATCGACTCGAAGGCCCCGGTCGTGTGCCTTGCGGATAAACCGACGGGTGACGACCGGCACGACGCCCTTGTATTTCTCGGGAGCCTGCAGAGCCTGGAACGGCGGGTCGTACAGGCCGCCGAGACGCAGCAGGTGAAGGATCCAATAACCCAGCAGCTCGACAGTCGCGGAGGCAGTGGCGACCTTTCCTTGGCTGACCTTGCGAAAACGCGAGATCGTGCCCTTGTTATCTGAAACCACCAAGGTGCGTTCCAGCGCCCCCGCAGCTTCGATCTGGCGGAACACGGTCGCCTCGATGCCGGAACGACGACCCTTGATCTCGATATTGAACGGTGCCTCCGGAAACGCCTGGTACAAGGCTTCCAGCGTGGGAATCTTGACGCCCTTGGCGCGCCACGGAAACGTTGCACCACCATCAGGGCTGAAGCGGTAGCCGGCATCAAGACTCTGCAGTTCTGGGACAGTCTTCTCAGCCACGGGTCCGGTGCCATCGGTTGTCCGATCAACGACCGCGTCATGAATGACCACGATGGTGCCCTCGGCGGATGCGTGTACATCGCATTCCACGACCCCGCCGCCCAAGGCAAATCCTTGGCGGAATCCCTCGATCGTGTCCTCCGGCACGACCTTCGCCCCGCCGCGATGGGCGAAGTTGATCGGCCAGCCGCGCGGAGTCGGAGGCTTCGGCAACGCATCACCCTTCGCCGTTAGCCGCCCCACCGCAGCGGTCACCAGCGCACCCGTCAACGCACCCAGAATGAAAGAGCCCGTTCCCAACTGAATATCCCAAATGTTGTCGGCGACGACGGGCGAATCTCCCTGCTGCTTGATGATCGCATTACTCATGCTGGGGCCTTTCCGGCGAATATGGGTGCTGTCCAAAGTAGAGGCAGACGGAACGCGACGAACAGCGGCCTCCTGGTTCGGACATCACGTCCTCTGAACGGCCTCGTAAACGCCAGCCACTTTGTCTGCGACTGCCTGCCAGGAGTAGCCGCGCCGAACCAGGGCATGGGCCGCATCCGCTCGCGCTCGGCGCTCGGTCGGGCACGTCAATGCTGTGACCAGCACCTCGACCAGGGCATCCTCATCGTCCGGTGGGATCAGCCAGCCCTCCGGCGAACGCTCGTCGAGGTTGAGGAAGGTCGGAGGCCCGCCGGTACGCGTGGCTACGACCGGCAAGCCGGCTGACATCGCCTCCAGGTACACCGACCCGAACGCCTCACCGACCGACGGCGCAACCAGCAGGTCCGCACAGCTCAGGCCGATCCGGAGATCCTCATGACCGCGCCACCCGACGAAGAACACCCCGTCAATGCGCTCCCTGGTTACGACGGAATACGGATGCTCGCCCTCCCACTCACCGGGGTACCCGCCCCAGATGATCAGGGGCGCAACCGCGCCGAGCCGAGACCGCACCCGTGCGTAGGCCCGAAGCAACAGTGACAGTCGCTTCACCGCCGTAAATCGACCGACGTAAAGCAGAACCGGACGTGCCCTCGTGGAGTCGGCAAAGGCGGACAAGTCGGTCAAGGAGTACCGGATGCTACCTTCGCGGCCACTCTCGTCCCATCCGCGCGGGTCATCAACGAGCCAACGTCTCAGCAGCGCTAGTCGGTCGTGCGGGGTGAGATCGATCCGCCGAAAGTGCTCCGTGTCGACCCCGTTGGGGATGACGATCACGCGATTCTCAGGCACTCCCAGGATGCGCACTGCGCGGGCAGCGTGGTCCGTCGAGACGGCCAGGATGCGGTCGCTGCGCTGAGCAGTCGCCCGCAGCCGGTCCACCCAATACCCGGCATACCTCCACGACGGCGGCAGTTCGATTCCTTTGGCGCTGCTGTATTGCTCGATCTGCTCCAGCATCAACAGCTCAGTCCCGTGCAGGTGTGTCACCACCGGCACATCAGGAAAGACCTGTTCGGCGGCATCGTGCAGTGGCGTGAGGTGATGAAGGTGGAGCACCTGCGGGTGGAGCGGATGCAGCTCGAGCAAGAGTCGGCGCCACGAGTTCACCTGCCGTGTCGCCAACTCGGGTGAGACCGCAGCAAAGAAACGGTCAGGGGCGCCAGGCTTGTCCTCGTATGACGCATGCAGCGGCACTGGCTGGTTCAACGGGTCCTCACCGCGCCGCCAGCCATCCAGAGCTGGCGTGAAGTCGGCGGCTGAGATCGGAAGTCCGGCGAAGAAAGTTGCAGCATGGCTCATGTCTCCGGGACCACCCACCGAGCCGGCGACGATTCTCGGACTCCAGCCGGACTGCAGCAGGGCGGCTGTCAGGTACCGCACCACGTGCGCAGAGCCACCGCGTGGAAAGAATGAGAAGCCCTGCAGCACCGCCCCCGCAGTCATAGGCGCACGATTCCATAAGACATCTCGTGCCGCACCTCGTGCCGCGGAGCCGAGTCAGAAAGCCAGCAGCCAGGTAATAGCCAAGATCACCGGCACCGAGAGCACCGTGGCCACAAAGATCGTGTCTCGCGCCAAGATCACACCCCGGTCGTAACGCATTGCCACCGTGAAGACATTCTGCGCCGTTGGCAGCGCGGCGATTACGGTGACCGCGAGCAGGTTGCGGCCCTCCAGCCCCACCGCGTAGGCACCGATGAGGTACGCCGCGATGGGCTGCACGACCAGCTTGAGCAACACCAGTGTGCCGACCTGGATCAG
>DATEWO010000444.1:0-2709 GCA_035257925.1 Propionibacteriaceae bacterium
CAGTCCGATCTGCTCGGCGATGCCGCGGCCAATCTGGGTGGGATGCACCTCAGCAGCCATCTGCTCAGCGACTTGGGATTGGGCGAAGCGCACTGACTCCGCGGCCTGCACTGCCGCGGTGGCTGCTCTGAGTTTCTCCAGCCGGGCGATCCGGTCAATCCGATCCGCATCCGAGGCCGGAGTCGTGTCGGCGACAGCGGCGGCGAGGTCGGCCAACATCTCATCCAGACGCACCACTAGCCCGTCGCTGGACGGCTCGGCCTGGATTGCTGACATAGCGGTCACACTACGGAAACGCACTGACAAAAATAGAACAGACATTCGTTGCGTGTCGGGACGACAGGAAACTGCGGCAACCATGGCCCGCGTGTGAGGTCCCCACACCAGCGCCCTTGATCGCTCGTCTTCAACAGTTGCAATGAATTTTGGCTCACCTGGCATTCGAGCAATCGGTACGGTCTGAGCGTGAGAGCGCAGCGCAGGCCGTGGTTGCTGACGGCGACTCTAATGCTGGCCTCGGCCGCCGCAGCCGCATGGTCGACCTACCTGCACTGGCTGCCGTGCCAGGGAAGGATGTTGAGAGGCACCATCATCCAGCCCTACGCCGATGGACCCAGCTACGAGGATTTCGCCAAACTTGATCCCGCCGACAAAGCGAGAATGTTCTCGTGTGAGGCGCGGATGGCCGGGGACCAGGGGCCGTGGGAGTCTGAGCTGGACGTCGTCGCGATGGTGCTCGCCGGGGTGGCCTGGATCACGCTCGTTCTCGGGCTGCGCTGGCAGCTGAGGACGAAGAGGGTAGCGGCACTACCCGGTCTGGCCACGCTTGCCCTCGCCGGGGCCATGGCGATCGGCGATGCCGTATTCGGTCGAGACGGCGGGATCCTCATGATATTGCTGGTAGGCATCGACTTGTCTGCCGTCATTGCCTTAATCGCGATCTTGGCTTGGTTGGTTCGGGAACCGGACGTTCGCATTCGCTCTTTCCTGCACCTGGTGGTGGTGCTGTGGGGTACGACGGCCTTTGGTGCCAGCCACGTGATGGCTGAGTACGCGATCATGATTCGCTTCAGCGAGGCCAACTGGGACAGCCCGCCCGGCACCGGATACCTCACAGTCGCCGTCATAACCATTAGCGCCGTCCTGACCGCAATAATGGCCCTACGCACGCCACAGCGGGGGGTCGACGATGAGCCGCATCAGGACCACCAGTCTGGGTCGCTCACCCTCGCCTGAGCAACTGCAACTTTTGCTCCTAGGCGGAATGCCTAGTTATGGATAGCCGACAAGGCTCGCTACGTCGGAGCCTCACCTGGTTCTGAGGTTCATCGTCGGAACGGCTTTGCTAAAGAAGGTGCATCTCGAGCTCAGGCTCGTCCTCAACCAGGTGGTCACAGGTAGGGCAATACAATCTGACCTCGAGGGGAGTGCCGCACTCCGTATGGCGAGGTGCTTCACCGGGAAGCGTGTGACGGGCTCCCCATTGCGCGAGTAGGCGGAGCGCCCCCGCAAGTTCCCTGCCCTCAGCGGTCAGCTCGTACGCCGCGCGAGGCGGTCGCTCCGTGTACGGCCGTGACACCAAAAGCGCGTCGCGTTCGAGGCGTTTGAGACGCTGCGACAAGATGTTGGCCGCGATCCCCGGGATCTCCTCCAATAGCTCATTGAACCTCCGAGGCCCGGCAAGCAAGGCCTGCACCACGAGCAGGGTCCACCGGTCCCCAACATGAATGAGGGCATCGGCTAATGGCGACGGCCCACCCTCCCGTACGGCAGATTCCTGTTCGCTCATAGACAAACGGTATCTGCTACGGATTGACACTTTCCAACAAAGTAGTAACTTGCAAGTTACTAGTAACAACACGGAAGGCACAGACAAATGGGAGCACTCGACGGCATCCAAGAAGAGATCCAGCAAGTAGCCGAGCAGGTCGGCAACGCGGTGGTCGGCATCGGGCAGCGCTGGGGCGTCGGCTCAGGGGTGGTGCTGCGCCAGGGTCAGATACTGACCAATGCGCACAATGTGCGCGGTGACGAGGTCACCGTCACGTTCCCCGATGGGCACACGGCAACTGGTCGGGTCCTGGGACAAGACGTCGACGGCGACATCGCGGTCATTGGAGTCGAGACCGGCGACTTGTCAGCCATCGAGTGGGGAACTGACGGTACGCCCGGAATCGGCGCTCCGGTATTCGCCCTGTCCAATCCGGGTGGGCGGGGTCTCCGCGTCACATTTGGTTTCGTGACTGGAGTTGAGCGGAGTTTCCGAGGGCCTCGCGGCCGTCGTATCACCGGAAGCATCGAGCACGTCGCCCCGCTGCTGCCCGGCTCCTCAGGCGGACCAATCGTCACCGCTGAGGGACGGCTACTCGGGCTGAATACGCACCGTTTGGGCGAAGGTTTCTACCTAGCAATCCCAGCGGACGAGACTCTCCGATCCCGAGTGGATGCCCTGGCCCAGGGCGAGTCGAAAGGGCGCGTTCGACTTGGTGTCGGAGTAGCGCCATCACACGTTCCCAGAGGCCTACGGCGCGCCGTCGGTCTGCCGGATGCTGAGGGTTTGCTGATTCGCCTTGTGGAGGACAACAGTCCTGCGGCGCGGGCCGGGCTCGCAACCGGCGACCTGATTGTGCAGGCGGCCGGCCAACCCGTCCGTGTCATGGATGATCTTTTCCAGGCGCTCGAGGCGGCAGCCGACGGTGTGATCGAGCT
>DATEWO010000445.1:0-10797 GCA_035257925.1 Propionibacteriaceae bacterium
AGCCGTTGCGGTGGACGGCTCAAACCCGATGTGGTGTTCTTCGGCGAGTCGGTTCCGAAGCCGCGAGTTGAGGCGGCGTACGAGCTTCTCGAGCGTGGCGAGGTCTTGGTGGTCTTGGGCTCCTCACTGACCGTGATGTCCGGCTTGCGTTTCGTCCGGCATAACGCGAAGCGGCAACGACTGGTGATGATCATCAATCGAGGAGCGACCCGCGGCGATGAGTTCGCGAGCCTGAAGATCGATCGCGGGTGTTCGGAAACGCTCACTGAGCTTCGGGCGAGCCTGCTCGGGTAGCCCTACTCGAACATGTCTCCGAACATGTCGCCGATACCGCTTCCGATATCGCTAGCGCCCTCGCCGATCCCGCCCATGAGATCACCGACGCCCTCGCCTACTCCGGAGAACATGTTGCCCATGCCACCGAACAGCAGGCCGCCGATCAGCATGCCGGAGAGCATGTCGCTGCCGCTCCAGCGGCTGTAGTAACCCTGCGCCCACGGCGCGTACGCGGGACCGCCTTCCCAATAAGGAACGCGCTGGGCGCCGACCTGCACGGTGCGAATGTAGGGGTCGGCTCCGGCAAGTACCCGTTCCGCGTCAGCGGGACACGCTGGCACCGATCTCGGTACCCCTCCAGGAGGTGCCCAGCTGACGTCTTGGGAGGAGGGGCCGTGCGCGGGATTGAAGAAGCATGGTGGCCGTTTGGCCGGGAGCGGCTCCCCAGCGACCCGGGCCTTGACGCACGCAACCGCATAACGACCGTCTTCCAAGATTTCGGTGACGTGTCGGATTTCCTCGGGCCTGGCAACCGCGTCCAGCGACATCTTCGCGTTGTCGTAAGCGTCCAAAGCGCGCTGGTAGTCCTGCTGCATCGCCTCGTCGAGTGGATGCCCGGCGACATCGGAGTCCAGCCGCTGCAGTTCCTCGCCAAACTTTGTGACATCTTCGTCAGCTGCGCGCTTGGAGGTGGTGAGTTGGGTTTCCAGCGCCGCTCGCTCAGCAGCCTGGCGCTGCTGGATCGCATACCGCCGGTAAAGGGCGACAC
This sequence comes from Propionibacteriaceae bacterium, assembly GCA_035257925.1. Lineage (GTDB taxonomy): Bacteria > Actinomycetota > Actinomycetes > Propionibacteriales > Propionibacteriaceae > Microlunatus. The sequence goes on from DATEWO010000445.1 coordinate 1,046, forward strand.
CGCCCACGATCAGTGCCACCACAATCAGCAACACCAAGAGTTCAGCCATGGGTCACAGTGTGCCTGCGCCTCCTGCGGTTTCCCCTTGTGGCGGCGTCTTCTTACCGACCTTTTAGACCGCCAAGGGGCTCATCGGTGGCAAGGGTACAACCGGTTGCCGGTACTCGCTGTCGACCCTCAGGAGTCGATGATTTCGCACAGCGTAGAGCCGCTGGTCACCGTTGCGCCTACCTGGGCATTGAGGTTCTTCACGGTGCCGCTCCGGTGAGCTGTCAGTGGCTGCTCCATCTTCATCGCCTCGAGGACCACCACCAGGTCGCCAGCCTCGACGACGTCACCATCAGCGACCGCCACCTTCACGATTGTGCCCTGCATGGGTGAGGTCAGCGCATTGCCGGAGCGCGTCTTCGTCGCTGCTCCACTTTGACGCTTGACAGGCTTCTTCGATCGCGCAGCCGCGGTGGACCCGTTGGCGGTTCCCAGGCCCGCGGGTACCAGCACCTCCAACCGCTTGCCGTTGACCTCGACGACGACCTTGGAGCGCGGATATGGCTCCGGAGCCTCGCCGAGCGCACCCGCGTACGGTGCGATCTGCCCACTGAACTCAGTCTCAATCCAGCGGGTGTGTACGCCGAAGTGCCCGTCCTCAGCGGTATAGGCGGGGTCCTCCAGGACAGCCTGGTGGAACGGAACGACAGTCGGCATGCCCTCGATGACAAGCTCTCGCAATGCCCGGCGTGATCGCTCCAGCGCCTGCTTGCGATCCGCACCAGTGACGATGATCTTGGCGATCAGTGAGTCGAAGCTCCCCGGCACGGTCATGCCGGCGACGTAGCCCTCATCGACCCGGACGCCGGGCCCAGACGGCGGCCGCCAAGCGGTCAGTGTTCCCGGTGCAGGCATGAAGTTCCTGCCGGCGTCCTCGGCGTTGATCCGAAACTCGATGGAGTGGCCAGTAACGACAGGATCTTCGTATCCGAGCGCCTCCCCCTGCGCGATGCGAAACATTTCACGGACCAGGTCGAGTCCTGTGACTTCCTCCGACACCGGGTGCTCGACCTGGAGCCGGGTATTGACTTCGAGGAATGAGATCGTCCCGTCTTGCCCCACCAAGAACTCGCAAGTACCGGCTCCCGTATAGCCTGCTTCGGCGAGGATCGCCTTGGATGAGGTGTAGAGGCGTTCCATCTGTTCGGTGGAGAGAAAGGGAGCTGGCGCCTCCTCCACCAACTTCTGGTGGCGCCGCTGGAGCGAACAGTCTCTGGTCGAGACGACGACGACGTTCCCATGGCTATCGGCCAGGCACTGCGTCTCAACATGCCGCGGCTTGTCGAGATAGCGCTCGACGAAACATTCCCCGCGGCCGAAGGCGGTGACCGCCTCACGTGTCGCGGAGTCGAAGAGCTCGGGGATCTCCTCCATCTCGCGGGCGACCTTCAGACCCCTTCCGCCGCCGCCGAAGGCCGCCTTGATCGCAATGGGCAACCCGTGCTCGGTCGCGAAGGCGATGACATCGTCAGCGTTGTCGACCGGGTCTGAGGTGCCGGGCACCAGCGGAGCACCGACCTTTTGCGCGATGTGTCGGGCCTGGACCTTATCGCCTAATGCCTCGATGGCTGCGGGCGGCGGGCCGATCCAGATCAGCCCGGCGGCGAGTACAGCCTCCGCGAAGGAGGCGTTCTCGGCAAGAAAGCCGTAACCCGGATGAATCGCGTCGGCGCCGCTGCGGGCCGCGACGTCGAGAATCTTGGAAACGTTCAGATAAGTATCTGCCGGGGTGGCGCCGCCCAGCGCGTACGCCTCATCCGCGAGCGAGACAAACAGCGAGTCGGAGTCCGGTTCGGCGTAGATGGCGACACTGGCCAGCCCCGCATCGGCAGCAGCACGGATGACGCGTACGGCGATCTCGCCCCGGTTGGCGATAAGCACCTTGCTGATTCCCACGCGTCCTCCCCGTCCAAACCCGCCTCTCGACACTCTAGTGCTGTCACAGCGACTGTTAGAGGAGTAGTGGTGGCTGCGAGCGTGGGCAAATCGGGCGCCGGTCGGAGATGGAGCGGTCACGTGGGCTGCGAGCGTCGGCAAATCGCGCGCCGCCGCACGGAGGAGGAGCGAGCGGAGGCGCTCTTTCCTCCGCGAGAGACGACGAACTAGGCGGATTCAATGCGCGCGATGCGCGAGCAGCAAGCCCAAAAAGTTGCGCGAGCAGCAAGCCCAAAAAAATAGCGTGGGCCCCTCCAAGTATGAGTTGCAGGGGCCCACTAATTAGCCGGAGTTAAGCGACGTCTCCAGCTGACCAGGCGACCCGACGAATCCCAGCAACCCGTCACCGGCCGCTGCGGCGAGTTGCCTCACCGTACGAATTCTCGGTTCTGTCCCAGTCGCGCCCTTCCTTGCGGAAGTGCGTAAGAGATTTCTACAGCCTTGTCAGGCGCCCCGCAACCCAATCCAGAAAAGAAAATCGAGCAATTTTGTTGTCCACCGGGCTGTCCACAAGATGGTGTCATTCATGCACCGAAATGATCAACTTCTCCACAGTCGAAGCCCCTGGCTTGTGGACATCGGATGGGGTTGACAAGCGCCGGATAGCGAGGCGGACGCGCACTAGGCTGGGGCCGTGCAACCTCCGCCGGACACCAAGGACTGGACCTGGACGCTGACCCGACGTTGTGACCAATGTGGTCTGTCGGCTGGCGAGATCGATCCCGCCCAATTTGCCGAGCGTGCCTTCGTCGCCGGTGAAGAGTGGGTTCAGATCCTGCGCTCAAGTCCGGCGGTTTCCGCCCGCCCGCAGCCGGACGTCTGGTCGCCGCTGGAATACGGCGCCCACGTTCGCGATGTGTACCGGCTCTTCGATGCCCGCCTTGCTCAGATGCTCAGCGAGGACACACCGACCTTTGCCAGCTGGGACCAGGACGAGACAGCCATCACCGAGCGGTACAGCGAGCAGGACCCTGAGGTGGTTGCCGACGAGCTCGAGGCTGCCGCGCAGCGTTTCGTTGCCCGGATCCAGTCGGTTACGCCTGATCAATATTCACGACGTGGGTTCAGGTCCGACGGTGCGGAGTTCACGGTACTGACTTTCATCCAGTACTTCTTGCACGACGTCATCCACCATCTCTGGGACGTCACAGGCCAGCAGGACGCGGCCGCGTCCCTTGCCCTGGAATAGCTCGCTTCCGAATGCGGCTCGTCATCACCGGGAATCGCTGAGGCGCTCCAGGTCGGCCCGGCAGCGCTCCTCAAGATCATCTAGCTCGGCAAGCGCCTCATCCAAGTCGTGACGTTTGGCCAAGAGCGCTTCCCGGCGCTTGCCGATATCGGCGATCAGGAAGGCCAGCTGGCCGCGCTCGCCAGGTTTTTCGTCGTACATGTTGATCACGTGGGCGATCTCGTCGAGGGTGAACCCGAGCCGCTTGCCACGCAGGATGAGCTGCAGCCGTACCCGATCCCGAGCATGGAAAATCCGAGTGGTGCCCTGCCGCTCAGGCGCGAGGAGTCCAAGGTCCTCATAGAACCGGATGGTCCGCAGGGTGGTGTCGAACTCCTCGGCGAGCTCGGAAATTGTCCAGGTTCGTTCACTCATCCAGCGCACTCCTTCCGACCGAAGTCTAGACATGACGTTTACGTAAGCGTCAAGCTATGCTGACAAGGGCAGTGACTAGGGGAAGAGCTGATGACCGGTACGTTTTCGCTCGGCGAGGAGCACAACGACTTCCGGGCCGCCGTTGCGGATTTCGCTGCACGCGATCTGGCACCCCATGTCGAGCGCTGGAACGCCGCCCATGAGGCGCCGCTGGAAGCGATCAAGCTCATGGGGGATCTCGGCCTCTTTGGACTCGGAGGACCCGAGGAGTACGGCGGTGCAGGCGACTTCACCAGCCTGTGCATTGCGATTGAAGAGATCGGCAAGGTGGACCAGTCGCTTGGGATCACTCTGGAGGCCGCTGTAGGCCTCGGCATCAACCCGATCGCTCAGTTCGGCACACCGGAGCAGAAGGCGCGCTGGTTGCCTGATCTGCTGGCCGGTCGCGCGCTGGCCGCCTTCGGGCTCACCGAGCCAGACGCCGGCTCGGACGCCGGCGCCACCCGGACCCGCGCAACCTTGCGTGATCAGGAATGGGTGATCAACGGCAGCAAGCAGTTCATCACCAATTCCGGCACCGACATCACTTCGCTTTGCACGATCACAGCCCGTACCGGTACCCGTGACGATGGCAAGCCTGAGATCTCGGCCATCATGGTGCCTACTGGCACGCCCGGTTTCGAGGTCGGTCCCAGCTACCGGAAGCTTGGCTGGCACGCCTCAGACACACATCCGCTTACCTTCACCGACGTTCGGGTACCTGAAGATCATCTGCTGGGCGAACGCGGCGAGGGCTATCACGAGTTTTTGTCGATCTTGGATGGCGGACGCGTCGCGATTGCCGCTCTGGCATTGGGATGTATCCGAGCTTGCCTCGAACTGTCGACCGAATACGCGAAACAGCGCACCACGTTCGGAGTGCCGATTGGCCGCAAGCAGGGTGTCGCTTTCCAGATTGCTGATCTTGACGTGATGGCAGCGGCGACCCATCAGCTGGTGTACGCAGCTGCCGCCATGCGCGATCAAGGTGCCAGTGCACGAGATTTCCATCGGTCCGCTGCAATCGCCAAGCTCTACGCCACAGAGTCCGCGGTCAGCGCAGCGCGGGTGGCGACTCAGGTGTTCGGCGGCTACGGCTTCATGGAGGAGTATCCGGTGGCACGTTTCTATCGCGATGCGAAGGTTCTTGAGATCGGTGAGGGCACTTCTGAGGTACAGCGGCTGCTGATCGCTCGGCGGCTCGGGCTCCCGGTGGAGTAGCCGATCATGGATCGGATCAGGGCGGCGCGTGACCGTGCGTTGGCTCCGACGGACCGGGCGGCGGCAAAGCTGGCAGGCGCGAACAAGCTCTTTGTGCGTGAGCGGATCGATCTGCTGTTCGACGACTGCACTTTTGTGGAGGACGGCCAGCTCGGCAACGCACTGGCCGCCGACCTGCCGGCCGACGGGGTCGTTACCGGCCGCGGACTGGTTCAGGGTCGGCCGGCCCTGGTGGTGGCAAATGACCCAAGTGTCAAGGCTGGCTCCTGGGGCGCCCGGACGGTAGAGAAGATCATCCGGATGACCGAGGTGGCGCTGCGAGACGAATTACCGATCTTCTGGTTCATCGATTCCGCAGGTGCGCGGATCACCGATCAGGTTGATCTGTTTCCTGGCCGAAGGGGCGCGGGTCGGATCTTCCACAACCAGGTCGCACTGTCTGGCAAGGTTCCCCAGATCTGCTGCCTCTTCGGTCCGAGCGCAGCCGGCGGGGCCTACATCCCGTCTTTCTGCGACGTCGTGATCATGGTCGAGGCGAATGCCTCGATGTATCTGGGGTCGCCCCGGATGGCCGAGATGGTGGTAGGGGAGAAGGTCACGCTCGAGGAGATGGGCGGCGCGCGGATGCACGCAACGATCTCAGGATGCGGGGACCAGTTGGCCGCCGACGACACCGAGGCGATCGAGCAGGCCAAGCAGTACTTCTCTTACCTGCCGCTGAACTGGCGAAGCCCGCTGCCGACCTACGACCCGCTGGATCCGGCCCGGGATTTCGCCGATGATCTTGTACCGGCGCAAGAGTCTGCTGGCTACGACATCCGCAGCATCGTCGAAGCAATCGTCGACGAGAGTTCCTTCTTCGAGATCAAGCCGCTGTTCGCTCCTGAGCTGGTGACTGGCTTCGCGTTGCTGGAGGGGGAAGTGATCGGCATCGTGGCCAACCAGCCGGCCGTCAAGGGCGGAGTGTTGTTCGTCGATTCAGCCGATAAAGGGGCCCGCTTCATCTGGCACTGCGACGCCTTCAGCATCCCCCTGCTGTACCTGGCAGACGTACCCGGATTCATGATCGGCAGTGCTGTGGAGCGGCAAGGCATCATCCGCCATGGCGCAAAGATGATCACCGCGGTAGCGGAGGCTACCGTGCCGACGGTTTCGTTGATCATTCGGAAGGCGTACGGGGCGGGACTCTATGCGATGGCTGGCCCCGGGTTCGGCCCCGACGCCTGCCTGGCATTGCCGACCGCCAAGATCGCAGTGATGGGTCCTGAAGCGGCGATCAATGCGGTCTATGCGAACAAGATCGCCGAGATCAACGACGATGCGGAGCGGATCGCGTACGTCGAGCGGCTGCGAAAGGAGTACGAGATCGACATCGACATCCTGCGGCTGGCCAGTGAGCTGGTCATCGACGCGATCGTCCAGCCGCGCGAGGTACGCCGCGAATTGGTTGCGCGCTTCGCCGCAGCTGCCACCAAGGACCGACACTTCTCCACCCGGCGGCACGGCATACCGCCGGTGTAGAGGCCAGATGAACGTGAACGGGGCGCGAGCGTCGGGAATCGCGCGCCGACGCACGGAGGAGGAGGGAGCAGAGGCGTTCTTTCTCTGCGAGCGACGACGACGGCGGCGGATTCCAAGCGCGATGCGCGAGCGCCCTCGAATTAGAGGGGCAGCTTGCGAAAGAGTGGTCGCGGCACGTGTCGCAGGCCCGACATCACCACACGCAGTGGTCCGGGCACCCAGACGAGCTCCCGTTTGCCTTTGATGCCGTCGATGACAGCCTCGGCCACCTGGTCCGGCGTCACCGCAAGGGGTACCTCGTCGAGCCCCGAGGTCATCTTGGACTTGACGAAACCTGGCCGGACGACGAGCACGTGCACGCCGTACTCGCGTAGCGCCTCACCCAGCCCGAGGAAGAAGCCGTCGAATCCGGCCTTGGTTGAGCCATAAACGAAGTTCGAGCGGCGTACCCGCTCACCAGCCACGCTGGACAGTGCCACAATCCAGCCGTGCGCCTGGGCCTGCATGCGCTGACCCAGCAGTACCCCGAGGTGTACCGGCGCTGTGTAGTTGACCTCGGCAAGCTCGAGGGCCAGGCCGGGGTCGTGCCATGCCCGCTCCGCGTCGCCAAGCAGGCCGAAGGCGATCACCGCGATGTCGATGTCGCCGCCGGCGAAGGCCTGCTCGACGGTCACAGTATGAGATTCATGATCACGAGCATCAAGATCGACTTCAGCAACCTCGCAGCCGAGGCTGCTGAGCTCGGCCGCGGCGGCGGTACGGCGCTCGCTCCGCCGTGCGGCAAGCACGACGCGCAGCCCGGAACGGGCGTACCGTCGGGCAATTGCCAAGGCGATGTCCGAGGTGCCGCCGAGTAGCAACAACGACTGCGGTTCGCCTAGCGCATTGATCACGTTGTACCTCCAGTCGTCGGTTTGCTCAGCTCGAGCCGGCGAGCAAGATCGGAGTTGAAGATCCCGGTTGGGTCCACTTCGCGGCGTACCGCTAGAAAGTCGTCCAATCGCGGATACATCCGACGGAACATCACGGCGCTGAGTCGTGAGTCCTTGGCAAGGTAGACCCGGCCACCAGCCCCGACGACTTCGTTGTCCAGGGCATCACACAATCGGTCAAGTCCGTGCTCGATGGGCAGGTCCACGGTCAGGGTCCAACCTGGCATGGGAAAGGACAGCGGCGAGGGGTTTCCGGGCCCGAACCGCTTGAGCACATTGAGACACGACAGGTGACCGGAGTTGACGATCATCTCCAGGCAGCGCCGGAACGTCTCCGCCTCCTCGAACGGCACCACGAACTGATATTGCAGGAACCCATTGGGTCCGTAAACCCGGTTCCACTCGGCCACCATGTCCAACGGGTGGAAGAACTGCGTAATGTTCTGCAGCTCACCGGTGCGGTCCTTCGGTGCCTTGAGATACCAGGCGGTGCTAAACGCCTTTGCCGTTGCCTTGTTGATCATCCGGTTGGGAAAGACCTCCGGGAGAGTACCCAGCGACGGCGCCACAAACTTCAAAGGATCACGCCTCAATTTGGTGGGCAGCTCCACCAGCTGGGCTTTGTTTCCGCGAGTGAGCACCCCTCGACCCATATGGCGGCCTCTGGTCACGGCATCGAACCACGCAACGGAGTAGGTGTAGTTCTCATCGCCCTGTGACATCTGCTGCATCAGATCGTCGATATTCGCGGCTCGATGGGTGTCGACGGTGAAGTACGCCGATTCAGTGCGCTGGAGTGCCACGGTGGCGCGCAGGATCGCGCCAGTCAGCCCCATTCCGCCGACCGTTGCCCAAAACAGCGTCCTGGTGTCGCCGTCCGGGGTCACTGTGCGCATTTTCCCGTCTGCCATCAGCAGGTCGAGTGAGCGCACATGGTTTCCGAAGCTGCCTTGAGTGTGATGGTTCTTGCCGTGCACATCTGCGGCTATGGCGCCGCCGATCGTCACCTGCCGCGTGCCGGGAAGTACCGGAACCCAGAGCCCGAATGGCAGCAGCGCGCGCATCAACGAATCGAGGCTGACCCCGGCCTGGACCGTCACAGTCGCCGGATCGCTCGACGCGTCCAAAGAGAGGATGCGGTTCATCTTGGTGAGATCCAGCGCGGTACCTCCGGCGTTCTGGGCTGCGTCGCCGTAGCTGCGGCCGAGGCCGCGCGGCACCACACCCCGGCTGTCGGACTTGCGTAGCGCGGAGACGGCGTCGGCCACCGAATCGATCTGTGCCAGATGGGACATCGTTCCAGCTGCTCGACCCCAGCCGTGCAACTCCACCAGAGGCTGCGGAATCATCGGCTGCTCCTCGGGCAAGGAGGGCTTGATCGCCGGCACGGTTTCGTCGCTCATCCAACCTGCTCTTTCGTTAGAAGAAGACTGCCGCGGAGATCACTGCGACCCACACCACGCCGAGTCCCTGCAGCACACGATCCTTCAGTACGACCTCCTCCGGCTCGTCCGCGGTGCCGGCGTCGACCTCAAGGGCGTACTGGAGCAGCCCGAGGGTGAAGGGAGCAATCGAAATTGCGGTCCAGGGGACGCCCAGCGCGCCGTCGCCGCGATTCTCGAAGGCCCACAGACTGTAGGAGATGAGTACCATCACGGCGGCCATCATCCAGGCGAAGCGTAGGTAGGACTCGGAGTATCGGGTCAGCGAGCGCCGGGTGCCTGCATCGCCTCCCAGCGCCTTCATCTCCGAATACCGCTTGCCGGCAACCATGAAGAACGAACCAAAGGCAGCAACCAACAAGAACCACTGACTCAGTGGGATGCCGGTAGCGACGCCCCCGGCGATCGCGCGCAACAAGAAGGCGCTGGCCACCATGGCCAAGTCAACTACCGGCAGGTGTTTGAGGTACGCGGAGTAGAGCAACTGCAGAGCCACGTAGACCACCATGGTGATCCCCAGCGGCATGGAGACGACGAAACCGAGGGCCAGCCCGCACGCCCCAAGCACTGCTGCCAGGACCAGCGCAGTGGCGGGTTTCAGTTCGCCGGCAGCGATCGGCCGGAAGCGCTTTGTGGGATGCTGCCGGTCCTCGGCCACGTCGCGCACATCGTTGACGAGGTATACGGCTGCGCTGATCAGGCAGAACGCGACGAAGGCCAGCGCGGTGCCTTTGAGCACAGCTGGCTCGAATAGCCGCCCAGCGGCCAGCGGAGCGGTCAGCACGAGGAGGTTCTTGACCCACTGGCGGGGTCGCATAGCGCGCACCGTTGCCGGGACTCGGCTGCGGCGAACGGCAACCTCCGTGGTTTCGGACATCAAGACGCTACATTATCGATCCCTTCCCAAGCTGCGGCGGTCGTGAGCCGGAGGACACTACCTTGGAGCCCGTGCGGATCAAGACTGGGTGTCACGTGCTGCTGGTTGTCGTGGCGCTTCTTGGTTGCCTGCTT
>DATEWO010000446.1:0-3967 GCA_035257925.1 Propionibacteriaceae bacterium
TCAGCCAGCTGCAGCAACAGAAGGCGCAGGACAAGGCCGCTGATGAGCTGGCCGACAAGCAGCAGGCTCTGGCCGACGAGCAGCAGCGCCAGGCCGAGGAGGCTACCGCCGATCAGAAGGCCGAACTGCGTAAGCAACGCAGGAATCTTCAGAACAATCGCTCCGACACACGCGACGAGCTGAGCAAGACAAGACGCCAGCTGGCCGATAGTCGCAGACAGCTCGAGAGGCTCAAGGCCAACCCGCCTCAGCCGAACCCGACGGCTCCACCTGTTCCGGTGACCGCTGACACGCTCGCCCAGCAACAGTGGCAACAGCAAGTCGCACAGCAGACCGCTGCGGTGGCCCAAACGGAGCAGGGCATCGAGCAGATCCAGGCGAGCATTGAGCAGCTCGATGAGAGCATCGATCAGATCAACGAGCAACTGGACAGCGTCGACGAACAGGCCAGGGAGGCCGAGGAACAGCGGGAGAAGCAGCAAAAGCTGCAAGACGAGCAGGAGGCACTGGCCGACGTACGCGCCAAGCCGGTCAAGGTCAAGGATGTCGCCAAGGTCCAGCAGGTGCTGGCTCCTACGACGGTCACGCAGATCGAGGGCACTCCGTCAGTCACCATCACCGCTACGCCGGAGGCCGCCGACCTGGGCGCGCTCACTGCGACCATTCAAAGCAAGCTGGACGCGATCACCGATCTGCCGCCGGGTGTGACTGCCACGCTGGGAGGCGCTGCCGATGATCAGCGGGAAGCGTTCAACCAACTGGGCCTGGCCATGCTGGTGGCCATCGCCCTGGTCTTCATGATCATGGTCGGGACGTTCCGCAGCCTGGTGCAGCCGCTGATCTTGATGGTGTCCATCCCGTTTGCTGCGACTGGCGCGGTTGCCGGGCTGTTGATCACCGATACTGCTCTTGGAGTGCCCGCCATGGTGGGTCTGCTGATGTTGATCGGAATCGTGGTGACCAACGCAATCGTGCTGATCGACCTGATCAATCAGTACCGCGGCCGCGGCCAGGATCTGCGCTCTGCGATCATCGACGGGGCTCGACTACGGCTGCGACCGATCATCATGACGGCCTGCGCGACGATCTTCGCACTGATCCCGATGGCCCTCGGGCTCACCGGGGGCGGAGCGTTCATCTCCGGGCCGCTGGCGATTGTGGTCATCGGCGGCCTGGTCTCCTCGACGGTGCTCACCCTGCTTCTCGTGCCGGTGCTCTACTCGCTTGTTGAGCGGCGTAGTGAACGTCGCCGGCTACGCGAGGCGTAGGTATCGGAAGCAGGCAGGCGCTCGTTTACTCGGCGGAAGCTCCCGAGGTCACCGATTATCCCGTGAGAGTGCTTACGGGCGTAACGTAAGCGCCGACTTCGGTAGGGACCGAGCTTGGAGGACGTATGGAGTCGATCAACTGGTCAACCGAGTGGTTGACGAGCCTGCTGTGGATAGCAAGGGTCTTTCTCTTCGTACTCGTCGGCTTCGCGCTGGTGGGTTGGTTTTTGATCCGGCGTACCCGCTGGGGGCGACAGTTCTGGCGGCTGTCGGGTATGTACTTCATCCCGCGTCAGCGCACCTGGCTCAGCTGGCGCCCGATCTTGACCGTGGCGTTGCTGCTGCTGCTGACCGTGATGGACGTCCGGCTCAATGTCATCCTGTCCTTCCAGGGCAACGACATGTTCACCGCATTGCAGGAGCTCAACGCCGCCGCGTTCTGGAGGTCCATCCTGATCTTCGGAATCTTGGCGACAATCAACGTCATACTGGTGCTTTTCACGTTCTACATCGGCCAGGCACAGATCATTCACTGGCGGCTGTGGCTCAATCAGCGGATGGTCGGTGACTGGCTGAACGGCACGGCTTATCACCGTGGCCGGTTCGTCTCAGCCCCGGTCGACAACCCCGATCAGCGCATCCAGCAAGACATCACTTCCTACACCTCGGACTCGCAATCCCTGGCGTTGGGCGCGGTGTCATCTGTTGTGACGCTGGTCTCCTTCACCATCATTCTTTGGTCTCTGTCTGGCCCGCTCACCGTCTTCGGATTCCAGATTCCGCGCGCGATGGTCTTTCTCGCGTACCTCTACGTGATCATCGCGACAGTTTTTGCCTTCCGGATCGGCAGGCCGCTGATCCGGCTGAACTTTCTGAACGAGCTTTTTACGGCGTCCTACCGCTACGCCCTGGTGCGGATCCGTGACAACTCCGAAAACATTGCGTTCTACCGGGGGGAGCAGGTAGAAAACGCCGGGCTGATGGCACGCTTCGCGGCGGTCATCGCCAACACCTGGGCGATCGTGTTCCGCAGCATGAAGTTCCAAGGCTTCAACCTGGTGATCAGCCAGATCGCTGTGGTGTTTCCGATCGTCATCCAGGCCCGGCGATTCTTCAGCCAAGAGATCACACTCGGCGATGTCACTCAGACCGCCACTGCGTTCGGGCAGGTTGAGGGCGCTCTATCGTTCTTCCGGCTTGCCTACGATGACTTCGCTAGCTACCGGGCGTCGCTCAATCGGCTCACGGGGCTGCTGGACGCTAACGAAGAAGCACGCGCCTTGCCGGAGCCAACAGTTGAGGATCGAGCAGCTGGGCTGGGCGTCAGCGACCTTGACGTACGCCTCCCCGATGGCCGGGCGTTATTGACGGATCTGGACGTTGACGTGGCAGGCGGAGAGTCTCTGCTCGTGAAGGGTCAGTCCGGCAGCGGCAAGACCACGCTGTTGCGCAGCCTGGCGGGGCTGTGGCCTTATGTCGAAGGATCGATCGAGAAGCCCGAGCCAGGCCACATCATGTTCTGTGCGCAGCAGCCGTACCTGCCGCTCGGCACCTTGCGAACCGCCCTTGCCTACCCCGCTCCCGCCGAGGACCTCAGCGACGACGACGCCCGGGACGCGCTGCGTGCGGTGCAGCTCGGCCACCTGGCCGATCGGCTGGATGTTGAGACTGACTGGTCCAAGACCCTGTCACCTGGAGAGCAGCAACGACTCGCCTTCGGCCGCATCTTGCTCTCGCGGCCGTCCCTGATCTTTCTCGACGAGACAACCTCTGCGCTCGACGAGGGCATGGAGCACGCGATCTACCAGCTGGTGCGCGAGCGGTTACCCGAGTGCACGATTGTCAGTGTCGGGCATCGCAGTACGCTCGAGGCCCTGCACACCAACGAGCTGACGCTGATTGGCGACGGGACCTGGGAGACCAGAACTCTGGTCGTCTAGGAAAGCGCCAGCCAGTCTTCGCGAGTGATCGAGTAGACCGGCCAGCCTTGGGTGTTGGTTCCGGCCGGTTGCATGCCCAGCTTGCTGAGCAACGCCTGGGCTGGCAGATTCTCCGGCCGGGTTTCGGCGCCGATGGCGGGAAGGTCTAGCTGCTCGAATCCGGCGGCAATGGTCGCGCTGGCAGCCTCGAACCCGAGCCCTTTACGCCAGAACTGTCGGTTGCCGCGTCCGCCGAGGCCAACTACCGGACCCGAACCGTAGTCCTCATGTTGCAGGCCGACATCTCCAACGATCTGTCGCGACTCGGTGTGGATCACGGTCCACAGGCTCAACTGATCATCTCGATCAAAGAGGTCGATCTTGGTCTGCACCCATTCGCGCGCCTCCGCGACGGTGGCCGGCAACTCTGAGTTGAGGTGCTGCATCGTCTCTACATCGCCATATACCGCGAGCAACGCCTCCGCATCGTCCAGCTGCATGGGCCGAATGGTCAACCTTGGTGTCATGATCGGGAATCGAATCATCACCAGACAGTATGGACGGCCTGCGCTAGACGCACCCGCAGGTGGACCTCAGGGGGCGATGGGCTTGAAAGGGCGCATCTCATCGGTACCGGGGCGGACCACGCCGGCAGCGGACTCGGGCACTGCGTTCCAGGCGCCAGGGAGATCGCCCAGCGGTTCGGAGACCACCAAACGAGTCTCCTCACCGACGCTCTGGAGGATCTCCACCTCAGGGTGCAGCTGACGCAACGCCGCA